>CAWZYX010000110.1:0-10065 GCA_963966315.1 uncultured Winogradskyella sp.
GATGTAGCCCTTAGTATTTCCAATGTTGCTACGGCTCAAAAAACCATTGTTGACGTTGCTGTAGGCAATGAAGATTTCTCAACGTTAGTAGCTGCCTTAAAAGCTGCAGATTTAGTAGGTGCGCTTCAAGGTGATGGACCATTCACCGTATTTGCCCCTAACAATGCGGCTTTTGCTAAAATTGACCAAAATACATTAAATGGCCTCTTACAACCAGAAAGTAAACAAGCACTTACTAACATATTGACTTACCATGTTGTTTCCGGAAACCTTATGGCCAGTGACGTGGTGGCAGCCCTTGAGAAAAATAATGGTAAAGTTGAAGTAAAAGGTCTGAATGGAGAAGTGCTAACCGTGATGTCTAAAGACGGAAAGATCTGGATCAAAGACCAAAAAGGCAATTACAGTGAGATCATTGCGACGGATGTGAAGGCGAGTAATGGAGTGATCCATGTAATTGACACCGTAGTAATGCCTAAATAATTTGATGCGTTGTTTTTAGGAGAACATTGCTATGAAAAAGAGGAAAGCGCCCAATACTGGGCGCTTTCCTATTCATTGGTGTTTTGATTGTTCATTCCATAAGTAATTAGGAACTGGGGATAGGCCCCAACATTTTCAGGTGCATCTTCAGACCCCCTTTCTACCTTTATGGCTGTTTCGGGTCGTTCTTGTTTTAAATAAGTAGTCACCTGTTCGATAAATCGTTGGTTTCTGTAGTTGCTCAAACTATCCAGATCCACCTCTTTGGTTAGCTCCATAACGGCGGCATTTAAAGAGATTGTATCCGTGCCAACTTTTTTAAACACATATTCCTGAAACTTCACTTCGTCCTTTAAATAATCCTGACGTTTGCTATTGAATTTGAGTCCTACCAATTCTTTTGCTACAGCTTCCTTTTGTAATTGCCTATCCACGTAATAGGTCATTGTTATTGCTAATTCAGCTTTATTTTGTTCCAGGTCCAGCAGCTTATCCAATTGGCGGTACTGCCGCTCTGAGGGTATGGTATCAGTGTAGGCAAAGGTCATTTCTTCCAGGTCCTTTGGATCACCACCTACCAGTCCTACCAGGAAGTTAACCGGTGCCGCTACGGTTTTATTGATCACATTTTTAAAGGTGTTCCAAACAATAGTCCCCACATCAACCTCGGGATCATCTACATTACCTTCCACGGGTATATCCAGATTAACATCGCCATTTTTATCGGTGAGCAAGAAAAAAGCGAATTTTAAGGGTAAGCTGTAAAGACCGGTTCCCTTGGTTTCCAGTTTGGCATTCTTAACCAGTAATTTATTCTCAGAATTGATGATACCGTTACTGACGATGGATTTTGAGGTGTAATACATATCTCCTTCCAGAATGCTGTGCCCCATGTAATAATTTGTATAAATATTAAGATCAGGCAGCAGAAAGTTTTCAATGGCAATATCCAGATTAATGTTGCGGTAATAATCATTGGGATTAAGACCTACTTCAGCGACAAGATTTCCTCTATTGTTTAAAAGCATGGTAGAGTTGATAGTCAGCCAGTCTACCGAATTGGTGATCTCCTCAGAGTTAATTTTAATGTCACTTAAATGATAATTGAACAACTGCCCTGTGAGATTATCCGTATAGTCCAGTACCCCGTTATTTACAATAAGTTGCCTGAGTCCGTACCTTAAGCCGCTATCCATGCTTAAGGAATCTCCAGGCGTTGTAGAAGTTACTTCTGTTTCTTCCTCATTTGACCCTGTTGCATACTCGTTATCCAGTTTGAAAATCCTGAAAAAGTTATTCGAGGTAGAGTCCAGCTGAAAAAAAGTGTAGGAATTGTCGATCTCTAGTTTGCCTAGCTGATAATTGGAGTTGTTGTAATCAATTTTATCCAATTCACAGGTGATAAGATCGGCGCCAAGAAACTTTTTATCATTAGTATCAGTCATTTCAAAATCTGATAGCTCAGCGTAACCTGAGACAATAGATTCAATGGCCTTTATTGTGTTCCCGGTTATGTCTATTTTGGCATTCAACAAGCCTCTCATACTATTGATCTCGGCATATTCCAAGGCATATTTATAAAAGGGGTCAATAATGAATTTGTTCAATTCAACGTTGGCATCAAAGTCTCCCGAATTCGGATTGATGTTTAAGGTAGATCGTACATACCCACCGTTTTTCAAATCAAACTTCAGATCAGCATTACTTTTTTCTTGCTGGTCCCAGCCAATAAAAGGCATAAAGAAATCAAAGTCCTCAATATGTGTTAGTTTATCGACGTTTCTGTTATCAAAATAAAAATTAGATTCTTTAAGTTCGATATTGGAAATGGCATATTTAAATACCTCGTCGTCCGGTTCTTCAGCCAATGTGGTACTGTCTTCTGTTGTGTGAAATTCGATAAGATCATCAAAGTTAAAGGAGGAATCCTGCATGACGGTTCTTATGGATAAACCTTTTATATAAAACTGTTCGATTGCCTTGATATCCTGAAAGTATTTTAATGGCTCCAGATTAATGATGAGGGTGTCAAAGGTGATGAATTCGTCCGTACCATTAGCTTCATACATTTTAAAGTCATAGGCTTTTGCCGTACTGGTGAAGTAATTGTATTTTAATTTTTCCAATGCGATTTGACGACCAATAAGCTCAGGACTGTTTATCACCACGTAGTTTTTGATAAGTCCGGGTGCCAGGACCATCATCACAATGAGAACGAGGAGTAGAGCCACTAATCCAAATTTTAGTTTTTTTGATTTCATAGGAGGTTGGTGTTAGACCTTTAAAATTAATGGATTTTAAATTAAAATCTTGCTCTGCATTTATTCAGATAGCGCCTTTATTTCTTTGATGACAATTTGACATTATTCAATAATTGGCAGTACTTTTGCCCACCTTAAACACATTTAAGTATATAATATTTATTATCTCGTTATGAGTACAAAAGATAAAACCAAGGCAACTGAGGAGACCGCCTTTGAGGCTCAGGAAAATGAAACTCAGGATCAGAAGGTCAGAGACCAGCAGGAAACTGCAATTTCTGAGGTGGGGCAGCTAGAAAATGATCTGGCCAATGAAAAAGACAAATTCATGCGATTGTTTGCGGAGTTTGAGAACTATAAAAAAAGAACTTCAAAAGAGCGAGTAGAATTGTTTAAAACTGCAAGTCAGGACTTAATGACTTCCCTGCTGCCAATTTTAGATGATTTTGAGCGTGCCCTAAACCATATTAATGAAGATAAAGAGGCAGAGGAATTGCGCAAGGGAGTGGAATTGATTTACAATAAACTAAAAAGCACCCTCGAACAAAAGGGGCTTTCCAAAATTGACGTCAAGGAAGGTGATGTTTTTAATGCAGATGAGCACGAAGCAGTCACTCAAATACCCGCGCCCTCTGAAGAGTTAAAAGGTAAGATCATTGATGTCATCGAGGAGGGTTATCAATTGGGGTCTAAAGTATTGCGCTTTCCAAAGGTAGTGGTAGGCCAGTAATTACCCTCGTTAGTAACCGAACATTAAAAACACAATTGAAAGTATGAAGGAAGACTATTATGATGTATTAGGCGTCAGTAAATCTGCCAGTGACTCTGAGATCAAGAAGGCGTATCGTAAAATGGCTTTAAAGTACCATCCGGATAAGAACCCTGGTGATAAAGAGGCTGAGGATAAGTTTAAAAAAGCTGCAGAGGCCTATGAGGTTCTGAGCAACCCCGATAAGAGATCGCGCTACGATCAGTTTGGCCATCAGGCCTTTGATGGCGCCGGAGGATTTGGTGGTGGCGGTATGAATATGGACGATATATTCAGCCAGTTTGGAGATATCTTTGGAGGTGCTTTTGGTGGTGGCTTCGGAGGTGGTTATGGTGGCGGTCGCCGTGTTGTTAAAGGGAGCAATCTAAGGATAAGGGTTAGCCTTACTCTGGAAGAGATCGCCAATGGCGTAGAAAAGAAAATAAAAGTCAAGCGGAAAATTCAGGCACCTGGCACGACCTTTAAGACTTGTTCTACCTGTCAGGGGTCCGGTCAGGTTACGAAGATTGCCAACACCATTTTGGGTCGTATGCAGACCTCCTCTCCATGCCCAGCCTGTGGTGGTTCCGGACAAATCATGGACAAACGAGGTACGGGCGCTGATGCGCAGGGGATGCTGGCCAAAGAGGAAACCGTATCGGTCAAAATACCCGCAGGCGTCGTGGACGGCATGCAGTTAAAGGTAAGTGGAAAAGGAAATGAAGCGCCCGGTAATGGTATGGCGGGAGACCTCTTAGTTGCCATTACCGAAAAAGAACATGAAACCCTCAAACGAGAAGGAGATAATCTGCATTACGATCTTTATGTGAGTTTACCTGATGCTGTGCTTGGAGCATCAAAGGAAATAAATACGGTTAGCGGTAAGGTGCGCATAAAATTAGAACCCGGAGTACAATCTGGAAAGATACTGAGGTTGAGGGGTAAAGGCATACCCAGTATCAATGGTTATGGTCGAGGAGATCTCCTGGTTCACGTGAATGTGTGGACCCCCAAAACATTAAATAGATCACAAAAAGACTTTTTTGAAAGTATGCGTGATGATGAGCATTTTCAGCCTAAACCTGAAAAGGGTGACAAATCCTTTTTTGAAAAGGTTAAAGATATGTTTTCATAAATTGAATAGATTAAACAAAAAAAGAGTATCTTTGCTCTATCGCTAGTGCTATATTAGCGGTAATTTTTCTTTTTCATAGCAATTTTTTCCCATCCTTATCTTGTATAAGGGTGGGTTTTGTTTTTTATAAACCCTGATAATCAGGGTGTTATTTAAAAAAATTATTTGTATCTTCGATCAGCCAAGTCAAAACTTAAAAACCTGCTGTTATGAGAGTTGTTGTCCTTCTCAGTGTATTTTGTTTAATCTTTACTGTTTCCTGTTCCACAAATGATGATCCATCTGGTATCAGACTGAGTTCTTTTGAAAAGGGCTTGATTCCGTTTGATTCTGAAGTGGTCTTAGAATTTACAGATCAGGATGGGGAAACACTCAGTGTTCAAGCTGGTGCCAGACAACAGGACGAAGTATTCGCCTCTAGCTCGGGGTCCAATCCTGTTGCATTAGAACAATTATCCAATCAAATAGTAGTACCTGCTGCCAGTATGGATTTTGTTATTCAGGTGGGAAAAACCATCGACGGAAAAACTAATTTTTTAATCAGAGAACAAGTGACCCAACAGTCCTTTAATGCTACCTCTTGTGAAACCCGAGTTAGTGATCTGGCAGAGTACAGAACCGATCTTCTTATCGGTGAAACAATGTACCCTGAAGTCTTTGATTTTGTCACCTGCAATTCAAACGAAGACGCCGGGCTTGAGATCAACCGCATTATTTATTCTGCAGCAAGGGGGATTGAGTATATTGAATTTGGAAACGGTCATTTTTTGAGGCAGTTATAATAGCTTTTGAGCCTGTCTGACGTTAGGTTCAGTGACTAAACCCACACCTGGAGTGAAAACAAATGCCTTTGTCAAGCCCAGACACTGCAGGGTGTTATAAAAAGGATTTGTGATGTCGTCGCAGGCTGTTCAATAGTTAATGTTCCGAGTAGTACCCGTACAACTGATAGGCGAATAAACCAAGACCTGCCAATACGAGGTACCAGTTAACGGCCTTGTAAAATGCAGGAAATTCTTTATTTTTTCGCGTCAGTGACACAATAAATACAATCGGAATCAACGCCAGAACCTGCCCCACCTCAACACCCAGGTTGAAGCAAAGGATTTTTGCCAGAAACTGATCAGTACCCATATCAAAGGATTGCAAACGGGTTGATAGGCCAAACCCATGAATTAATCCAAAAATCCCTACCATGAGCAGCAGGTTGGGCGCCTTCACCTTCAGTTTTTCAAATCCGCCGAGATTTTCAAATCCTTTGTAAACAACACTCATTGCAATGACTGCATCCACAAGGTGCTCGTTGGCTTGTATTCCTAAATAGGTCCCACCGATTAAAGTGATGCAGTGGCCAATGGTAAAAACCGTAATAAATTTCAGGATGTCCAGAAAGTTGTTCAGGTAGAAGATGACACCTGCCAGAAAAAGAATGTGGTCAAAGCCGGTGAGCATGTGCGTTGCACCGACCTGAATGTAAGCCCATAGGCCACCATTGCGCAAGAGTTCCTGGTCTGCGCTGGTCACATCATGGGCAAAGCCGGCAAATGGAGCAAAAAGTAAAAACAAAAGAATTAATGACCTTGCATTCATTAGCTGCATCAACTCTTTCTTCTAAAGACCAAAAACAATAATCCTATAACAAGCAGGCTGCCAAGTATAAAAACCCAATCGGGAAGTCCGTCTTCATGGTCATGCTCTTCGTGGGTGTGGGTCTCTGAACCGTGTTGATGCGTTACTTCAAAGGTCAGTGTTGCCCATTTAGACTGGTGGGTGATCTCCTTGTCCGAGACATTGGTCATGTGAATCGTGCGCAGATAATAAATACCTTCTTTCGGTAAATCAATCGTAACGATGCCTTTTTCGTTGGTGCGCAGTTGCTGACCGCTGGTGTGGCTATGGCCATTCTCGTTCATCTCATTATGGTTGTGCTTGTGTGCATCATCATCATGGTTATGTTCGTGCTCATGTACCTCACTATCATGTGTATGCTCATGTGTATAAGCTTGACCCTTGTGCTCGTGCTGGTGGCTGTGTCCCCCATCGTTCTGATGCTCATGAGCCTGTTCGTGGGTACTGTCACCATGTCTGTGCTCATGCTCATGAGTCTCACCCTCATGCGTATGTTCATGCGTATGAATCTCTCCCTCCTCGTGCTGGTGGCTGTGCATCTCATCGTCCTGATGCTTATGAGCCCGTTCGTGGGTGCCGCCATCATGCCTGTGCTCATGCTCATGGGTCTCACCGTCATGGGTATGGGTCATCATTCCTACCGTGTGGTTTGCAAATATCAATTGGTTGCTCAGTGGCTTACCGTCTAAAAGGACTTGTACATCGATTTGCTCTCCACTATAAGACTCATAGGGGTTGCTTAAAGGAATAAACTCAATAGGATAACCAAATACTGCGCTCCAGTCCTTGGTTTTTTCATCCCCAACCTGATAAATAGCTTTTACGTGTTTTTGATAGTTTTCGACAGCATCTGTATCCAGGAGGTTATTGCTGGTGCGTTCTTCGAGCATGTCTAAAACACCATCATTCTTAAGGTAGCTGTTAAACTTGTCGGCTGTGAGTTTAATATTTCTGGCTTTGGTGGAAACGCCTACCACATAGGTTCCAGCTTTACCGGTATTAAAAGTCAATTGGGTGATGGTACTGTCCTGATCGCTCCATTGGTCCGAATCAATGGCTGTTCTGGTTCCATGAGCTATGACAGAAGCATCCAATATGCGGTCTCTGGTAATGATGTTGTCACTCTTTTCAAAAGTACCATTATACAGGCTTAACAGGGCCTCCTGATTCGGTTTTAAGAAGTACGTATCCATTTTAATATACAGATCGTGACTGCAGAATACAATCAAAAATAAAATGAGGTACATAGGCCTTAGAAAACGACCTGCAGCAGGTTTTCTGTCAGTTGGGATCTTAAATTTCATTCTTTATGTCGAAAAAAAAGGGTTGCACTGATTGTTGAGATCGAAGATACAAAATGGCAGGAATATTGGAGTAGTTGTTTAATCGTTTAATTTAAATATGTATTATCGTCTTGTTGGCATGGCTTTTAATATATTTAGCCCTAATTTAAGACCTCCAAACTACAGCTATGTCAGCACTATTAGAAGCACAACAGGTTTCTAAGCATTATGGTTCCTTCACTGCTCTCGATCAGGTATCTATTTCAGTTCCAAAAGGATCAATTTTTGGACTGTTAGGGCCTAATGGCGCCGGTAAAACCACGCTCATCCGAATCATCAATCAGATCACCATGCCCGATGAAGGGCAGGTATTACTCGACGCTGAAGCCCTTCGTTCGGAACATATCAGGGATATAGGGTACTTGCCTGAAGAACGCGGATTGTACAAATCAATGAAGGTAGGGGAGCAGGCTTTGTACCTCGCTCGACTAAAGGGTTTGAGTAAATCCGAGGCCAGGGAGCGTCTGCAGTATTGGTTTAAAAAGTTTGAGATCGAGGACTGGTGGGGTAAAAAAATACAGGAGCTCAGCAAAGGTCAGGCCCAGAAGATTCAGTTCATTGTTACCGTGTTACACCAGCCCAAACTACTTATTTTTGATGAGCCTTTTTCCGGATTTGATCCGATTAATGCCAATAGAATAAAGGATGAAATTCTCCAATTGAGGGAAGAGGGGGCCACCGTCATTTTTTCCACACATCGTATGGAATCGGTCGAGGAGCTCTGCGATGATATTGCTCTAATACACAAATCTCAAAAAATTCTCGAAGGGCCCTTACAGGAAATTAAACGGCAATTCAAGTCCAACAGCTTCGAGGTTGGCCTGCTTACAGACCAACCCGATAAGGTACTTCAGGAAATTGAACAAAGCTTTCAGGTGTTGCCGGCGCATTTTAAGAGTTTAGACGATGACCTTAAGATCACGGTGAAAAGCAGAAATGGTTCTGTATTTCCAAATGAAGTCCTCTCGTTCTTAACCTCACTGGCTCAGGTCAATCATTTTGTGGAGCTCATACCATCGGCCAACGATATTTTTATTGAAACCATCAAAAAGCATTAAAATGAACCATCTACCGCTTATCATTCGGCGCGAATATCTCACCAAGGTAAAGAACAGGTCTTTTATCATTATGACCTTTGTGAGTCCCTTGATCATGATTCTTCTCATTTCGGTGGTGGCCTATCTCACACAGCTTAATAAAGATAAAAAACGCACGATTGCTATTCTTGACGAATCCGAGCTGTTTGCAGATGTTTTTAAGAATACCGACAATACCACCTATACTTTTTTACAGGACATTGATCTGGAAGCAGCTTTAGCTTTTGTTGAAGAGAGTAAAGGCTACGGGTTAATGCATATTGAAGCACCGCAGGCAGATTCCTCCGTTCCCAAGGAGTTTAAGTTTTATTCGGAGGAGTCTCCATCAATTACGGTCATCAGCGCACTGGAATCTAAAATTGAAAGTAAGATAAGGGAGATAAAGTTGATTCAGGATGGTCTGGATCTGGATCGTATCAACGCCACACGAACCAACATAGATATTGTGCAGGAGAGCTTTGAGGGGGAGCGCAGTTCTAAGATTGACAATGTTTTAAAATTGGCCTTTGGTGGGATTGCTGGCTACCTGTTGTTCATGTTTATCATTATTTATGGAAATATGATCATGCGCTCAGTCATTGAAGAAAAAACCAGTCGTATTATTGAAGTCATTATCTCATCGGTAAAACCCATACAACTAATGATGGGTAAGATCATTGGTACTTCATTGGCAGGTATTACCCAGTTTGCTATTTGGGTCGTTTTAGGAGCTGTTTTACTGGTTATGGTATCGGCTATTTTTGGGGTAGAGATGAGTGAGGTGAATACCCCACAGCAGCAAATGATGATGGAGACTATGCAGAACCAGGATTCGGAACAAATGGCCGTCAAAGTAATAAATGCCATTAACCATTTGCCGCTGACCAACCTGGTGATCGCTTTTATGGGATTTTTCATAGGTGGATATCTGTTGTACAGTTCTGTCTATGCAGCAATAGGTGCAGCTGTAGATAATGAAACGGATACCCAGCAATTCATGCTACCCATCCTAATGCCTTTGATTTTAGCCGTGTATGTTGGAGTGTTTACAGTTATTGAAGATCCCCATGGGACGGTTTCCACCGTTTTTTCGTTTATTCCATTCACTTCGCCGGTCGTGATGCTCATGCGCATACCTTTTGGTGTTCCGCTCTGGCAGCAACAAGGCAAAAAACAGTGAATTATCCGATGGATTGATGCCGCGACCTTCAGAGGTGTGCTCTCCATGGGGAAAATATTGGCCATTTCACCAAGGGTATTGTAGTCTTTCATGCTGGACCAGTCGAAGTTGGATGCTCCAGAAATAATCGGATCACAGTTTATAGAACTATCCATCTTAAACGGTGGTAAAGGTGAAGATCTCCTCGTCACTGCTGGTCACTGTATTAAG
>CAWZYX010000111.1:0-10029 GCA_963966315.1 uncultured Winogradskyella sp.
GTTTTGGATCCATGGATGATCCCCTCTTTTCCAAGAACAGAGGTGGCTGCACTCTCACCCGTATCTATCCCTTTCCCTGCTGCTTCCACAGCGATGATCTTCACATCTTCATTGTCTAAATAATGATAGTAGGTACCGGCAGCATTGCTACCACCGCCAACGCAGGCGATCAGGTAATCTGGATTCTCCGTCCCTTCTTTTTCTTTAAGCTGCCATTTGATCTCCTCTGATACGACGGCCTGAAATCTGGCCACCATATCTGGAAATGGATGAGGACCCACAACGCTTCCAACAATATAATGCGTGTCCACCGGATTGTTGATCCAGTCGCGCATGGCTTCGTTGGTAGCATCTTTTAAAGTGCGACTTCCCGACATGGCAGGTATCACTTTGGCCCCAAGCATTTTCATACGGGCTACATTAGGCGCTTGACGGGCTATGTCAACAGCTCCCATATACACTACGCATTCTATGCCCATAAGGGCACATACTGTTGCGGTTGCTACTCCGTGCTGACCTGCACCGGTCTCTGCAATGATTCTGCTTTTTCCCAGTCTTTTTGCCAACAGGATCTGACCAATTGTGTTATTGACCTTGTGGGCACCAGTATGATTCAGATCCTCCCGCTTAAGGTAGATCCTGGTCTTATACTTTTCCGATAACCGATTGGCAAAATAGAGGGGTGAAGGACGCCCAACATAATCTTTGAGCAATTGAGCAAACTCCTCTTTAAAGGATGGTTCTGCTGTAATACTTAGATAGTTATTGCGCAACTCCTCTATGTTAGGGTATAACATTTCGGGGATATAAGCCCCACCAAATTCACCGTAGTATCCCTTTTCATTTACGTTGTAACTCATGTTTAAATCTTTCAAGTTCATCAATTTTTTTAAGTCCGGGTTCAGATTCAAATTTACTGTTCACATCAATAGCATAACAGTATTTAGAATAAGAAGTTTTTAAAAATTCCTTCACTTTTGGAAGTGTATCCGTACCAATGCCGCCGCTCAAGAAGTAAGGTTTCTCAGAAGGGTAGTCCTTTAAGACATTCCAGTTAAAGGTATAGCCATTGCCTCCCGGCAACTTTCCTTTGGTGTCAAACAAGTAGTAATCACATAGGTCTTCATAAGGCCTTATCGCTTCAAAATCAAAGGTGTCCTCGATCGAAAAAACTTTAATGACTTCCACGCCCATTGTGGAGGTCCCGTTTTTGCGACCAAGGGATCCCTTTTTGTGATCTAAATGATTCTTTTGTTTGATTTGATAACAGTAGTCGGGGCTTTCATCACCGTGCAATTGCACGAGGTCCAGATCAAAAGTTTTGATCTTCCCGAGGACCTCGTCCAGAGGTGCATTGACAAAAACACCAACCTTTTTGATTTCTTTTGCGAGCTCTGGCATACGACTTTTGAAATAGCGCGATGACTTATCGTAGAAAATAAACCCAAGAAAGTCTGGTCGCAGTGCGGCGACTTCCATAATGTTCTCCCGATATGTCATTCCACAGACCTTCAGTTTCATTCTTCCAGAGTTTTAATGAAGCTCATGGCCGCTTTTCCGGGATCTGTGGTCTTCATGAAGTTTTCACCGATGAGAAAGCCTTGGTATCCAAAATTTTGCAGGTCTTTTATGGCTTCTATTGAACTGATCCCGCTTTCTGATACCTTTACAAAATCGTTGGGTATCAGGGCCGATAATTCTTTTGAGGTATTAAGGCTTACGCTGAATGTTTTCAGATCCCTGTTATTAACACCTAGTAAATCGATAGAGGGCATTAAAGAATTGTTCAATTCCTCTTTGTTATGAACCTCTAATAGGACCTCGAGGTCTAAAGACTGAGCCAATTCCGAAAAGGCCTTGATCTCCTCCCTTTGCAAGAGGGCGGCGATGAGTAATACGGCATCGGCACCATAGGCTTTTGCTTCGATGATCTGGTATTCATCGATGATAAACTCTTTGCGTAGTAAAGGCATCTGGGTGCTCTTTCGGGCTAACAAGAGGTCTTCCAGTGATCCCCCAAAATACTTTCCGTCGGTAAGTACGGACATACCGCAAACACCAGCATTTTCGTATCCTGACGCTACATCCCAAACATTGAGACTTTGATTGATCACCGATTTTGAAGGGGAGCGCCGTTTGTGTTCAGCAATAATACCTGATCGGCTGGATTTAATTCGCTCCGAAAGGGAAACCACAGCACTTGAGAAAAGTGATGTGTTCTCTAGTTGAGCTGTAGAGACCAGTTCTTTTTTTAAAGCGACTTCCTGACGCTTGTCCCGTACTATCTTATCTAATATGTTCATTTGCTCAGTTCAATCAGTGTGTTTAAACTCTTTTTGGCCTTGCCGGATAACAGTGATTCTTTGGCTAGCTCGAAACCTTCAGAATGTGGGATCTGCCTCGCCGTTGCAATGGCCAGTCCTGCATTTGCAAAGACCACGTTATTCTGTGATTCTGTTCCTTGCCCATCGATAATGGTTTTAAAGATCTTAGCAGCATCATTTACTGTGTTACCACCAAATATCGTTTCTGGTCTTACAGTCTTTAGTCCCAAATCCTTGGGTTCAAATAGCGATTCAGACAGGTTAGAAACGACCTTAGTTGGTCCAGTAAGGGAAATTTCATCGTAGCCATCAAGCGCGTGTACAATTGAATAGTTCTTTTCCGTTCCCTGGTACAGATACCCGTACAGGCGCAGTAGTTCCAGGTTAAACACCCCAACCATCTGGTTCTTTGGAAAGGCAGGGTTCACCATTGGGCCAAGCATATTGAAAAAGGTTTTTACCCCAAGAGCCCGTCTTATAGGGGCTACGTTCTTCATGGCAGGGTGAAACAAAGGGGCATGCAGTACACAGATCCCGGCCTTATCCAAAGAACTCTTCAGAAAATCGATCTCATTACTAAACTTTATACCCATGGCTTCCATCACATTAGAGGAGCCGCTGGCTGAAGATACACCGTAATTTCCATGCTTGGCCACGTGGACTCCGGCTCCTGCTGTAACAAATGATGAGAGTGTTGAAATATTAAAGGTGTTTTTTCCATCGCCTCCGGTACCACAGAGATCGATAGCATTATACTCTTCTATATCTACGGGAATGCACAGGTCGAGTAGGGCATCTCTGAACCCACTGAGTTCCTCGATAGTAATACTTCTCATCATATAAACCGTAAGAAAGGACGCAATCTGACTCTCATTATATTCCTCTTGAGAAATATTGACCAATACGCGCTTTGCCTCTTCGCTAGAGATGTGTTCCTGGTTGATGAGTCGGTTGAGTAATTGTTTCATGTGACATCAATGCTCGAAAGCAAAATAGTTTAGTTCTTGTTTAGTCTTTTTTCAAATGTATTTATGAATCGATCCAGTTCTTCAGAATTTTTTTACCATTTGGCGTGAGAACAGATTCGGGGTGGTACTGAACGCCTTTCACATCATAGGTTTTGTGCATCAATGACATCACCTGACCATTAGGATCGATTGAGGTCACAATCAGTTCCTCCGGCAATGCAGGATCGACCACCCACGAATGGTAACGACCCACCTCAAATGAGCGGTCTAAGCCCTTAAAAAGAGGATCTTCATGATCCGTTAGGGTCACTTTGGTAGCAACACCGTGGTACACAGTGTCAAGGTTGATGATGGAACCACCAAAAACCTCTGCAATAGCCTGTTGTCCCAGACATACTCCCAGGATGCTTTTGGTAGGTGCATAAGTAGCAATTATTTCTTTTAAAAGGCCTGCCTCGTCGGGGATTCCGGGCCCGGGAGAGAGTAGGATCTTATCAAATTGTTCGACCTCTGAGAGTTCTAACTTATCGTTCCGCAGTACAGTGACGTCGCAATCCAGGTCCAGGAGGTAATGCACCAAATTGTAGGTAAAACTGTCGTAATTATCTATAACCAGTACTTTTTTCATTTTTAAATATCTTCAGCTAATTCAATGGCTTTGGTTAAAGCACCTAATTTGTTATACACTTCCTGAAGTTCACTATCAGGGTTCGATTTTGCCACGATTCCGGCTCCTGCCTGCCAGAACAGTTGATGGTTCTGACTCAAGAAAGTACGTATCATGATGGCGTGGTTAAAATTACCTTTGAAATCCATAAAACCGATTGCCCCTCCGTAATATCCACGACTTGTTTTTTCATAGCGTTCTATGAGCTGCATGGCCATATGTTTTGGGGCGCCGCTAAGTGTGCCGGCCGGGAAGGTATCGGCTACCACCTGCATGGTATCAGTGTCTTCAAACTTTTCTCCTGTGACCTTGCTTACCAAATGAATGACATGCGAAAAAAACTGGACCTCACGGTAGTTTTCAACAGTAACTTCAGATCCGTGCCTGCTCAAATCATTTCTTGCCAGGTCCACCAGCATAACGTGTTCGCTATTCTCTTTGTCGTCCTTCATTAGTGCTTCTGCCAGTTCTGCGTCTTTAAGGTCGTTACCGGTCCGCCTGAAAGTCCCGGCGATGGGGTGGATCTCTGCTTTACCATCCTTAACAACCAACTGTGCTTCAGGTGAACTACCGAATATTTTGAAGTTCCCGTAATCAAAATAAAACAAGTAGGGCGAAGGATTAATGCTTCTTAATGCTCTGTAAACATTAAACTCGTCTCCCGAAAAACGCTGTGAGAAGCGTTTGGATAGTACCAGTTGGAATACGTCTCCGCGCGCGCAATGTTGTTTCGCTAAGTTGACGTGTTTTTTGTACTCTTCATCAGTGAGATTGGATTGAATCTCTGTCTCTGATGAAAATTTATAAGAGGCAAATTGTCTCACTTGGATGAGCTGCAGAATTTCGTCGATGTTATTATCGTCTTCATAGCAATGCGCAAAGATATAAGCCTCGTTCTTAAAGTGATCGATGGCGATGATGTTTTTATAGACCGAATACAGTACATCCGGGATGTTGAGGGCATCTGGTTTTTTTGAAATCTCTATGTCTTCAAAGTAGCGAACAGCGTCATAAGCAATGTAACCAAAAATACCGTTATGGATGAACTTAAACTCATCGATGTCATCTGCAACAAAGGATTCTGAAAACTGACGAATACTTTCAATGACCTCTTTTTCAGAGGTTGTTGCAGAGGCACTGCTTCCATCGGGGAAATGAGTGGTAATCAGTTCATTCTCAATTTTAATGCTGGCGATCGGATTACAGCAGATGTAAGAGAAACTGTTATCATTGGCATGATAATCACTACTTTCAAGAAGGATACTGTTTGGGAATTGATCCCTTATTTTTAAATAGATGCTCACCGGAGTTATGGTATCGGCGAGGATCTTTTGATAATAGGTTTTTAAGCGGTATGGTTTCATTTGATCGTTTATACTTAAAAAACAAAGGCTTGTCGTGAAGACAAGCCTTATTATATATTTGTTACATACTAGGTCTGCTCACGACAATTCGTCATAAGTTTTCCACCACCAGGTATGTTGATTTATTTTTTTCATCGATAGCTCAAAGATATAAACGAATTAATTGATTTCAAATAAAAATAAAAAAAGATTCCTGCCCGGCAACGGAACAGGAATCATAACCTAAAAGTTGCTATTAATCAATAAATAACTTAGAAGGATAAGTTGACATTCAGATCAAACTCATCGTAAATTGTTTTATCACCAAGATTGTCAAAGAAACTTCCGGAACCATAACGCACATCGTATTTGGCGCGATCAATTTTTAAATTGGCAGTAGCTGTGTTTTCGTTAACCGTCATATCAAAAGTGATAGGGTTAGTGATCTCCTTAATGGTAAGGTCACCTGTTACCTTATACGTGCTCCCGTTCTTAACTGCTTTTGTGATCTCAAACTTTGCAGTTGGATGTTTGTCTACTCCAAAAAAGTCCGCTGATTTTAGGTGGCCATCGAGTTTAGCTTTGTAGTCGCCTTCAAGATCGGTGGTATTAATGGAAGTCATATCCATTTCAAATTTCCCACCAGTTAATGTGTTACCATCAAACATAAGGACACCGCTTTTAAGGTTAATGGTACCTGTGTGTTCACCAGTTACTTTGTAACCTTTCCAGACCACTTTACTGTTTTTAACATCCACTGTCATTTCTTTAAGCGCTGTAAAAGACATTAAACCAAGTGCCAATACAAATAAGGCAGCGATTTTTGTTGTTTTTGTTTTCATAGTTTTAATCTAATTTTTGAGTTTTAATAAGAGTGTATTTAAAATTTCAAGTTCTTTAGAGTTTAGCCCCGAAGTAAGTTGTTGCTCCTTTAAATCAATCACAGGATCAATATTTTCAAGTAGCTTCATCCCAGGGGAGGTAATAAATATTTCAACTTTACGTCTGTTGTTCTTACATATATTTCTTTCTACATAGCCCTTCTGAATAAGCTTGTCTACCAATCGTGTGGTATTACTCATTTTATTGATCATCCGGTCCTGTATATCCTGGAGATTTATGGCCGTGCCCTGCTGACCTCTGAGGATTCGCAGTACATTAAATTGTTCAATGGAAAGATCATAGGTTTTCAAGGTCGATAGTAGACCGTCCTTTATCCAGCTATGGCAGTACATGATGCTGATGACTGTAGCTCTGGACAGGGGTAAATCTCCTTTGGTCTTTAATAAATGACGTAACTCTTTCATCTACAACAATTGTATATACAAATGTATTTAGAATAAGATATGCTTCGTTTAATATTTTGTTAAAATTTTAGGGATGGCTTCAATCCTCCTTAATTTTAAATTGTGAAATATGCCTTCTTTATTATCGTTTTAGTCATTGTGGCTTGTAAAGGTGAACAGGATCAGAAGTTGGAATCTACTCAAACCTCTCAAAAACCGGAAGCGATAGTGCCTCAGCAGCAAGCCCTTCCGTTTGAAGTGTATGATTACGACGGTCTGGTACCTTTGATCACCAAAAAAGACGACAAGGTTCATGTGGTTAATTTTTGGGCCACCTGGTGCGCTCCCTGTATAAAGGAGTTGCCTTATTTTGAGCAGATCAGGGAGGACTATAAAGGAGATGGTTTAGAGTTGCTTCTCGTAAGCCTCGATTTTCCTCGGCAATACAAATCCAAGTTAGTACCTTTTTTAGAGCAGAGAAAGATCGGATCTGAGGTGGTTGCTTTGGATGACGTAGATCAGAATCGCTGGATTCCTGCTATCGACAGTACCTGGTCCGGGGCCATCCCGGCGACCATTATTTACAAGGGTAATCAAAGAAAGTTTTATGAGCAGTCCTTCAGCTATGAAGAGTTAAAAACCGAAATTGAACAATTTTTAAATTAAACAACAGTATTATGAAAACACTAAAATTACTTTTAGCATGTATACTGCTAGTGAGTACTACTGCATTTACAGCAGACACTGGAGGTTACAAGGTAGGGGATGTTGCCACTGATTTTGAATTAGAGAATATTGACGGATCAATGGTATCTCTATCCGATTACAAGGATGCCAAAGGCTTTATCGTCATATTCACGTGCAACACCTGTCCTTATGCAGTTGCCTATGAAGATCGAATCATTGATCTGGATAAGAAATATGCAAAACAAGGTTATCCAGTAATCGCTATTATGCCTAACGACACAGATGTGAAGCCTGGTGATAATATGGAGGCTATGCAGGCCAGAGCCAAGGCTAAGGGCTTTTCTTTTCCTTATCTGATGGATAAAGGACAAAAGATTTATCCGCAATACGGAGCTACAAAAACACCCCATGTTTATGTATTAGAGCGCACCAGAAAAGGAAATATTGTGCGCTATATTGGAGCGATTGATGATAATTATCAGGATGCAAAAGCAGTGACCACCAGATATGTGGAAGATGCTGTGGATGCCTTGTTAGATGGAGAAGAAGTTTCAACAACCGAGACAAGGGCCATTGGCTGCACTATAAAAGTGAAGGCTTAAAAAGGTAAGCAAAAGCCTTCGTTTTTAAGAGTAGGTATTAAATTTGCGATCCGAAGTGTAACACTTCGGATTTTTTTGCGTCTATTTCACAACAAAATGTTAATTTTGTTTCAACTTTAAATTGAAAATGAGCGATTTATCTCAGGAACATTGGACGAAACAACTAAAGTCTGATACGAATGCAGTGGTTTTAGACGTTCGTACTTCAGCTGAGGTGGCAGAGGGATATATTCCCAGTGCCATTCATATCGATATTTACAAAGGTCAAGGCTTTGTAGAAGAAATCGAGCAGCTGGATAAAAACAAAAATTACTATGTGTATTGTAAATCTGGAGGCAGAAGCGCACAAGCTTGTGCGATAATGAACCAACTGGGATTTGAGCACACTTATAATTTACTTGGCGGATTTTCTGAATGGACCGGAGAAATCGCCTCCAAAAATTGATTAATAGCATGAAAAAAGCCCTTTATCTGAGTATAATCTGTGTTGCGCTAGGTGCAACAGGATGCCTAAATAAACAAAATGTAACCTCTGAAATACAGCTGGTTTCTGCACAGGAAATGTTGGATATAATTGAACAGGAAGATGTTCAGCTGGTAGATGTGCGCACTCCTCAGGAATATAACGAGGGACATATAGTCAATTCTCAGAACATAGATTATAGTTCTCCCAACTTTGATGAAGAAGTCAAGCAATTGGACAAGACAAAACCTGTAATTCTTTACTGCAAGTCAGGAGGACGCAGTGCTGATTGCGCCAAAAAATTAAAAGAAGCCGGTTTTAAAAAGATCTATGACCTGGACGGAGGAATCAGTAAATGGCAGCACTCTGAGGAGGTTCAGTTAGACATCTCTGTTAGGGAGAAAACCCAGCCATAAATCCACATTGTCAGGTACATATTTCTTAAGGATTTTATAATTCTGGCAGCTCTGATTTTGCATTTCCAAGGCAAAATGTACATTTGTGAATAAACGCAAGTTTAATGATCCTTAAGACCCCATTCTTTTTTGTTATTGCCTTCGTTTCTCTTTTGCAAGGACTTAAAGCTCAGATCCTGGAACCTGTTGAATGGAGCCATGAGGTCAATCAGATTACAGATAATGAGTGGGAACTCATTTTCTCGGCTAGCATAGACGACGGTTGGTACATGTATTCCCAGGAAGAATCGGAAGGATTGGGACCATTACCAACCTATTTTGAATACCAGGACCAGGACAGGGGCTATGAACTGATAGGAACCACTTCGGAGCCCGATGTTTCGCCCAAATACGATAAGGTTTTTGAACTGGATATCAAAAAATTTGAACGATCGGCTGTTTTTAAGCAACGGATTAAACTCACCAATCCAGAGCTTACGTCTTTTAAGGTGCTGGTAGATTATCAGGTGTGTGATGATGAGAAATGCATTCCTGCCGATCATATTTTTCAGATCAATTTATCGGGGGAAGCTTCAGAAGCGAATACTGTAAAATTAGACAATCAAAGCATAGCACTATCCAATGCTCTTAACATTCACGTCACAGGTTGGGACCAATTTGAACAGGAGACCATCCAAGAAAAAAGCCATTTAAACATTTTTTTTCTTGGATTTCTTGGAGGTTTAATCGCCCTATTAACGCCTTGCGTTTTTCCGATGATTCCTTTAACCGTCTCGTTTTTTACAAAGAGCGGTCAGAATACGAAAAAAGGAACTATCAATTCCATCATGTACGGGTTCTTTATTTTTCTGATTTATGTACTTCTGAGCCTACCTTTTCACTTGTTAGATACGCTTGATCCTGAAATTCTGAATAATATTTCAACAAATGTGACATTGAACATTTTGTTCTTTATCATCTTTCTGGTATTTGCCTTTTCCTTTTTCGGGTATTTTGAACTTACATTACCCGCGTCCTGGAGCAATGCATTAGACAGTAAGGCCAACAGTATTGGCGGGGGAATAGGGAATTTTTTTATTGGCATTAACCTTGCCATTGTGTCCTTCTTCTGTACCGGCCCCATTCTGGGAAAATTCCTTGTGGGTTTTTTTTTCTCCAGTTACGAGGACAATGCAATCACCCTGGGATATCGTAGGGTTTGGGTTGCGTTGGCCTTGTCCCGTTCGTGATTTGCACTATTCCCACATTTGTTTTGCTCTTCGTACAGTCGCAG
>CAWZYX010000112.1:0-9762 GCA_963966315.1 uncultured Winogradskyella sp.
AGCTGCTCCGGCCAATAATTTTCAAATGGATTATCCCGCCATCTTGTCGTTTGGAGCAGGTTATTCCACTGGAGATTTTGATCTTGCCCTGGACTACAGAAGAGTATTTTATGAAAATACAGAAGGGTTTGAAGCTAGTGGATGGCAAATTGGAGACAATGGATTTCCAACAGGCGCTGTTCAAGGATTTGGTTGGCAAAATATTTCAGTTGTATCTTTTGGCATTCAGTTTAAGGGCGTTTCGAAATTACCACTAAGAGCTGGTTACACATACAGTTCAAGTCCTATACAGGAGGATCTGGCCTTCTTTTCTGTTCCTGCAACAGCAGTTATTGAGAATGCATTTCAGTTAGGTTTGGGATATGAAATTAGTAATAACTGGATAGTGGACGCTGTTTTCCACTACGGACAAAATAATGGAGACACAAGTGGACCTTTATTGGATCCTATGCAAATTTCTGAATCAAATCCGCTGGGAGCCATACCCGGTACAACCGTGTCTTACAATATGAAAACTTCCATGATTATGGCTGGAGTGACTTACAAATTCTCAAAATAGTCATAGCTCTTAAATTATGTGAAAATAATAAAAGGTCTGGTAATCTTTGCCAGGCCTTTTTTGTGATCATGATGAGGAGATCAACATTCTCAGTTTTTAGCAGGCTTTACAATAGCAAAGGTCTCAACTGCTGGCGCAGATGGATTTTTTCCTGTGCCTTCATAAGTGAACACCGTTCAAATTCGGCACAAAAAAAAGGCCAACACTTACGTGTCAGACCTTTGCTGCTGTAGCGAGGACGAGATTTACAGAATCCGATAGGTAGGCTTTACAATAGCAAAGGTCTCAACTGCTGGCGCAGATGGATTTTTTCCTGTACCTCCATAAGTGAACATCGTTCAAATTCGGCACAAAAAAAAGGCCAACACTTACGTGTCAGACCTTTGCTGCTGTAGCGAGGACGAGATTTACAGAATCCGATAGGTAGGCTTTACAATAGCAAAGGTCTCAACTGCTGGCGCAGATGGATTTTTTCCTGTACCTCCATAAGTGAACATCGTTCAAATTCGGCACAAAAAAAAGGCCAACACTTACGTGTCAGACCTTTGCTGCTGTAGCGAGGACGAGATTTGAACTCGTGACCTCCGGGTTATGAATCCGACGCTCTAACCAACTGAGCTACCTCGCCATTTTAACGGGGGCAAATATATAAACAAAAACCAGTTCGGCCAACGGAATGATTTAAAAATAACTTTTTGAAGCTTTAGGTTTTAATCTCCATTATAAATTACATATATTGAGCGCACAATTGTATTATATGGATGAGAAAGTAAAATTTGAAATGGAGTTCCCAATTCACGCTTCACCACAGTTATTATTTCAGTATTTATCCACCCCTTCCGGACTTTCTGAATGGTATGCTGATAATGTAAACAGCAGAGGCGAACTGTTTACTTTTATTTGGGATGGCTCTGAAGAACAAGCCAAGCTACTTGGTAAGAAAAGTGGGGAACGCATAAAGTTTCGTTGGATGGAAGATGACGAAGCAGGAGACAATTACTTTTTTGAATTGCGGATACAGGTAGATGAAATCACGAAAGATGTTTCACTTATGGTAACGGATTTTGCAGAGGAAGATGAAATAGAGGAAGCCAAAATGTTATGGGATAATCAGATCTCAAGTCTTAAGCAAGTTTTAGGATCTGTGTAAGATTCTATGCCTTTTACTTAACGTATCTTTGTCTCAAACTTTTTGAGACTTTTTTTATGGTAAATCTTAATGGGAATTTAGTTTCTGGCGAAGACCCTCAGATCTCTTTCATTAATCGGGCCTATAAATATGGTGACGGACTCTTTGAAACCGTAAAGGCTGTTAACGGTGTTTTGTTTTTTTGGGAAGATCACTATTTCAGGCTGATGGCCTCCATGCGCATTATGAGAATGGATATTCCCATGAGTTTTACAATGGAGTTTCTTGAAGAACAGATCTTAAAAACCATCGATGCAAATGGTCTTAGCGATTCCACTGCACGAGTGCGCCTTCAGATCGATAGGGGAGAAGGGGGACTTTATCTTCCCAATGAAAAGTCCGAAGTGATCTACCATATTTCTGTAGCCCCACTTTCCAACCCTTTTTATACTGTTAAAAAGGACCAGAGCTACCTTGTTGATCTATATAAAGATTATTATATGGCTCCCGGACTATTATCTGGCCTTAAAACAAATAACAAAGCCCTCCAGGTAATTGGGAGCATCTATGCAAAAGAAAACGATTTTGATAATTGTCTGGTTCTTAACACCAATAAAAATGTCATTGAGGCATTGAATGGCAATCTGTTTCTGGTAAAAGGGGACCGGATTAAAACACCACCCCTGACAGATGGTTGTCTTAAAGGTGTTATGCGGAAACAAATGCTCGAAATCTTATTAAAAGACATGAATTTCATCACCGAAGAAAGCTCAATCTCACCTTTTGAGCTACAAAAAGCAGATGAACTGTTTATAACTAACGTGATTCAGGGAATTCAACCCATAACTCAGTACCGGAAAAAGAAATATACCACTGATCTCGCCTCTGACCTTGTCAAGAAGCTGAATATGAAAATTAGACTGGCTTAGTTATTAATTGTAACTCGGATTCTCTGGTGCGTTGGACCAGATACTGTAATCGCCTCCCATTTCCAACATCTTATCTCTCCAGAACGTTTTACCTGGTTTAGAAACGATGGCATTTTTATAGGTGTTGTCGGATACAAGCCAGGCCTTTGATTCCAATTCTGAATCCAGCTGATTTTCATCCCAGCCGGAATAACCTAAGAAGAATTTGATATTATTGCTGGAAAGAATTCCCTCGTTAATCAGATCAAGTACTACCTGAAAATCACCACCCCAATATATTCCATTGGCTATTTCGATACTATTAGGAATCAACTGTGGAGAGGTATGTATGAAATAGAGGTTATCCTGTTCTACAGGTCCTCCATTAAAAACTCTTATATCCGATTCGGTACCGTCTATTAAATCCTTGAGGTTATAATTCAGTGGTTTGTTCAAAATAAAGCCAACCGAACCCAGATCATTGTGATCGGCCAGAAGAATGACTGCTCTGTTGAAGGACAGATCACCAATGATAGAAGGTTCAGCAATTAGCAAATGTCCTTTCTCTGGTTTTGGCATCTAAGTATTCTATTAATTATTTTAAAACTAATCTTTTTTTGTTTGATATGCAACAGCCACTTTTTTAAACAAAAAAAGCCCGCCGAAGCGAGCTTTGATATTGTCGTTAATTGACTTAGTTAACAGCATCGCTTAAGTCAGAACCTGCCTTAAACTTCACTACATTCTTAGCTTTTATCTTGATGGTCTCACCTGTCTGAGGGTTTCTTCCTTCTCTTGCAGATCTTCTGGATACTGACCAAGAACCAAAACCAACTAGAGATACTCTATTTCCTTTTTGCAAAGCTCCTTCGATATCAATTAAAAGGCTGTCTAAGGCTTTTTTAGCAGCGGCTTTTGTAATTCCTGCATTTTCTGCCATACCATTGATTAAATCTGTTTTGTTCATAAATATTAAATTTAAATGATTAAAAATTAGGTTTTATTCAAGATTTTAATAATCCACACACAAAATTATCAGTAAAAACCAGCTACGCAAGTAATAGCAAGGGAAATGGAGCTTTTTGTTGATAACTTCAGACAAATGTTAATAAAGGCTGGTATTTCATCGATATTTTTTATTATCCTAGCAAATACAAGGGATTAACTCCAATAATCTGCAAGGGATTAACTCAAATGATCTGACGGATAAAAAGTATACCCATTCAGAAGGGCCTTCACCTCCATTTTCCTCTTTCCCGGGAGTTGTAATTCATGCAGGTTGATGAAACCGTCTGTTGTTGCAATCTTTAAATGATCTTTATGTGTCACAATATCACCGGGTTCTAATTTATGATTTCTGAGCTCATAGGTGGAGTGAAAAAGCTTGATCATTTCCTGCTTATTCTCTGTGTTTAGATAGCACCAGGCAGCTGGAAATGGGTTTAGGCCCCTTATTTTGTTGTATATCTTAATAGTCTCATTCCTCCAGTCAATTTTACAATTATCCCTAGTTAGCTTATTCGCGGATCTCAAGCTGGTTTCTTTAGGTTGAGGGGAAGGTACTAATTCGTTACCTGCAATTTTGTCTATCGTCTCCTTTACTAAGGCACTTCCTAAAAGCATCAGTCGATCATGAAGTTCACCCACGGTCTCGTTTGGTGAAATATCAATGGCCTTTTGTAATAATATGGCCCCGGTATCTATTTTGTCATCAATAAAAAAGGTGGTTACACCGGTTTCAGTTTCTCCATTAATTATAGCCCAATGGATTGGTGCTGCTCCACGATACTGTGGTAATAATGACGCATGTAGGTTAAAGGTACCAAACCTTGCAAGTTGCCAAACAGATTTTGGAAGCATTCTAAATGCCACCACTACCTGTATGTCTGGTTTTAGCGATTGTAATTCCTCAATGAACTCCATGGACTTCAAGTTGCTGGGTTGAAGAACCTTGAGCTCATGGGTCATGGCGTAAGTTTTCACGGCGGAAAACCTCAGTTTTTGTCCACGACCGGATGGTTTGTCCGGAGCAGTAATTACGGCTACAATATTGTATTTGTTTTCGACTAAAACTTTGAGGCTTGAAACGGCAAAATCGGGTGTCCCCATAAACACGATTCTCATCTCCGAGGCTTTGGGTCTCTGCATTTGTATTGGTTGTTTGTTGTAATTTCAATCTTGTTACCTTCTAGCAATCGCTTTATTGCTTCTACGAGCGAGTCTTCATTACAATTCAGGGATTCATGTAATTCCCTGGAAGATAAACTGTTGTTGTGTAATAAAGAAAGTATGGATTCCTCTATGCTTTCTAAAGGTTTCTCAGTCTTTTTACTCTTTTGAATACATACCGAACAAATGCCACAAGGTTCATTTATGTGTTCTCCAAAATAAGTTAATAATTGCATCTGACGACATACCCTATCGTTTTTTATATAATCAATAACCGACTCAATTTGTTTCTTTTTTTGGGTGATTTGTTGTCTAACAACAGGTAAGATAGGATTAATTGTTAGGTCATCTTCACGTGGTTTTAAAAAGGATATCTCAGAGTCGCTACTGGCCAACTGAAGATGAATGATTTCGTCAGATTCCAGTTGGTGAAGTAAGGAGATAAGCTTCTTTTCTGTAAGTTGTGTTTTTTTGACGATCAGGTCCAGGTTCACCTTGGTCTCAAAATCAAATATACCTCCATAGGTTCTCAACAAGGTTTTCACGGGAAGTTCGAGGTTTGGATTTCTTTCAAGGTATTGAAAAAGCTGCTGATTACTAACAACAAACTGAATTCTGGTTCTGAAATTAAATTGCTGATGAAGATTGATAATACTGTTTCTGTCAAGAATCTGCAGGCAATTATAACTTAGTTTACCCTGTAGCTTATAAGTACTACAGAATTTTTTAAAATCGAATTGAAAGGAATTTTCAGGCATTTCACCATAGGCAACCTGGAAATAGTTGCATAATTTATTGTAAATGTATTTTAAGTCCTTATTCTCTGGTAAATGCTCAATGAATTGTTTTTTTAGTCTCTGTTCATCTGCAGGCTTATAAAGCAGAAGTCCTGTTGCTGGTAGTCCGTTGCGTCCTGCTCTGCCTACCTCCTGATAATAACTTTCGAGACTTTCAGTCAGATGATAGTGCACAACCGTATCTACATTTTCCTTATTGATACCCATGCCAAAAGCAGTTGTTGCCACCATAGTAGCAACTCTGTTCTGGAGCCACTCATGCAATTTGTTGGTCTTTTCTTCAGAGCTAAGTCCACCGTGAAAATAGGCACTTGAATATCCGGCCTCGTTTAGCTTTCTGCTTATTTCAATGGTGGCATTTCTTGTTCTCACATAAACGATACTTGAATTTAGACTTCTATCAAGAGCTTGTGTGAGGTAATACCACTTGTCATCCGTTGCAGTAACATTTAGTGCAATATTGTTTCTCTTGAAGGATCCTTGAATTATTTTCGGATTTATAAAGTCTAAAGATTTAGTAATATCAGAAATGATCTCTTTTTTGGCGGTTGCTGTAAGTGCGATGCAATTTGCATGGGGGTGCCACTCTCTCAATTTTCTGATATGTAGGTAAGCCGGTCTAAAATCATATCCCCATTGTGATATGCAGTGTGCTTCATCAACAGCAATAAAACTGACTTTCATTTGCTGGATCCGTGATTGAACAAGCGGTTGCTCTAGTCGTTCTGGTGATAAATACAACAACTTGTATTTCCCAAATCTGGCGTTGTCCAGGGCAATATCAATTTCCTTTTTGGATAGCCCTGAATGTAATGCAATGGATTTAATTCCTTTTGATTTTAAGTCTTTTACCTGATCCTGCATCAAGGCAATTAGTGGTGAAACAACAATACAGATTCCTTCTAAAGCGATCGCAGGTAACTGGTAGCAAACAGACTTCCCAGCTCCGGTTGGAAGAAGAGCAAAGACATCCTCATTGCTCATTACTGCTTCAATGATTTCTTCCTGATAAGGTCTAAATGAATGATGCTTCCAGTAGCGTTCCAGAAGTTCCAGTGGGTGCATGCTATAAATTTAAGGATTCCAACATGAAATCAATTCTGTTTTCAACCGTATCTTGCGGTAGCTGTATTATCTGATAGTTGAATCTGGAATAGGTTTGCAATAAGTGAGAATGGATTTTTTTAGCCTCCTCAAACGATTCGTATCGCTCGTCGTCATTGGTAAAAATTTCCAGCCAGGGCTTCAGCACAATAACAGCGTCATATCTGTAGTTGAGACATGTTTGCACAAATTCTTCAGGGAATTGTTGATTGGCAAAGTCCATGTAAGCCAAAACATCGGGAATGCCTCTGTCTAAAAAAACGTATGGTTCCTTTAGAGCTTCAGAGGCAATATATTGCTCCGTCCGAGCTTCTATAATTTGTTTGCTGAATCGCAGAGGATCTTCGAGAAATAAATACTCAATGCCCTCTTCACGAGCTTCCCTTGTTACTTTTCTTGAGACTTCTTCGAAACAAGGATAGCCTATAAGGTTCAAATGATTAATGAGTGTAGTTTTTCCAGTACCCGGACCACCTGTAATTACAATTTTTTTAGCCATTAAGAACCCTTGGACGAGATGGTAAAATTCGTAAATAATTATTAAATATAAAACCAAATAGAACTGTATCTTTGTGAAAGAATCAGTACTATGGCCGAAGCAGATAAATCAGAGGAATTTTACAAGAAACTAAAAGCCCAATTGCAGGATACGGCCTTATGGCCATCGGAATACCTATATAAATTCATTGTAACTACCGATGATGAGAAGATCCGAAAAATAGAATCTATTTTTGACAATTTAGGTGCTGTCATCAACACTGTTCCCTCCCGCAACAAAAAATATACGAGCATCTCCATTAATGTTCGCATGAAGGACCCGGATGCAGTGATAAGTAAATACAAAGAGGTAGCAGAGGAAGTCAAAGATGTCATATCATTATAGCTCCTGTAGCCATATTTTTTTTTGTATTTTGCACCAAAGCATATTATTAACTTCGAGTTGTTAAATTCCTAGAACACATTCAATTTTGATAGACGAATTAGAGTATAATACAGAACGTGAGCATTTGATCATTCCGGAGTACGGACGCCATGTTCAAAAGATGGTTAACTATGCCAAGTCACAACCATCCAAAGAAGAGAGAAATCGCCTTGCAAAGGCCATTATTTCAGTCATGGGTAATCTTCAGCCCCATCTGAGAGATGTTCCGGACTTCCAGCATAAGTTGTGGGACCAGTTGTTTATCATGTCTAATTTTGAGTTAGACGTGGATTCTCCATTTGATAAACCGGAAAAAGAAGTGCTCTACGCACGGCCAGAGCCTTTAAAGTATCCTCAGAATCATCCCAAATACCGATTCTACGGGAAC
This sequence comes from uncultured Winogradskyella sp., assembly GCA_963966315.1. Taxonomy (GTDB): domain Bacteria; phylum Bacteroidota; class Bacteroidia; order Flavobacteriales; family Flavobacteriaceae; genus Winogradskyella_A. Next base: position 7,977 of record CAWZYX010000112.1, read on the forward strand.
AATATTAAAACGATGATTGATGAGGCCATAAAGTGGGAAGAAGGTAAAATGAAGGAAGCACTTATTTATACCATTGCAAATCACATGAAAAAGTGTTTTTTGAATTGGAATAAGGACACGGTGGAAGACGATGTGATTTTTGATCATTTGTATGAACTCTCTAACGGTAAGATCAATCTTAAAGGAAGCGAAGAGGACTTAAGTGATTCCAATAGTCTCATGCGTTCAAAAACTAAATACGGAAACAGTAATAAAAGCGGTAAGAAACACTCGAAGAAGAAATACAGCAGTGGCCGTAAGCGTTACTAAAGCATATGGGAACATTTAAAATTGAAGGGGGTCATGAATTAAAGGGCTCTATCACCCCACAGGGTGCTAAAAATGAAGCACTGCAAATTCTTTGTGCTGTCCTGCTCACCACTGAAACGATAACCATCCATAATATTCCAGACATCGTTGATGTCAATAAGCTAATTGTCCTCTTGTCTAACCTTGGGGTTAAAATTCGAAAAACAGGAACAAATAGTTATCAATTTCAGGCAGATGATATCAACCTGGACTATCTCGAGTCCGAACGGTTTAAGATTGAAGGGGGTGGACTAAGAGGATCAATTATGATTGTTGGACCACTGCTGGCTCGATTTGGAAAAGGTTATATTCCAAAACCGGGAGGTGATAAAATAGGAAGGAGGCGCCTGGACACGCACTTTGAAGGTTTTATCAAGCTTGGAGCCACCTTTAGATACAACCGCGAGGATCATTTTTACGGTGTTGAAGCAGAATCTTTAAAGGGTTGTTATATGCTTCTGGATGAGGCTTCTGTTACGGGAACTGCTAATATTGTAATGGCAGCCACTCTTGCAAAGGGACGGACTACGATTTACAATGCGGCATGTGAACCATATTTACAACAGCTTTGTTTAATGCTTAACCGGATGGGTGCAAATATTTCCGGAATAGGGTCCAACATGCTTACTATTGACGGAGTAGAAGCACTTGGAGGAACAGAGCATACCATGTTACCTGATATGATTGAGATTGGCAGCTGGATAGGACTGGCAGCGATGACCAAAAGCGAACTTACTATCAAGAATGTAAGCTGGAAGGATTTAGGTCAGATCCCCGCTGTATTCAGAAAAATGGGAATAACCGTGGAGCAGAAGGGCGATGATATTTTTATTCCAAAGCACAATGAAGGTTACCAGATTCAAAAATTCATAGACGGATCGATCTTAACCGTTTCAGATGCACCCTGGCCCGGATTTACTCCTGATCTTCTCAGTATTGTTCTTGTCATTGCAACTCAGGCACGAGGAGAGGTTCTCATTCATCAGAAAATGTTTGAAAGCCGACTGTTTTTTGTTGATAAACTTATTGACATGGGGGCTAAGATTATTCTCTGTGACCCACATCGTGCGGTGGTCATTGGTCATGATTTCAATTCTGTACTCAAGGCAACCACTATGACTTCCCCGGATATAAGAGCGGGTATCTCCCTTCTTATTGCTGCTCTATCGGCTCGCGGAACATCTACCATTCACAATATTGAGCAGATAGATCGCGGTTATGAAAATATCGACGAACGTCTGCGCGCAATCGGAGCGAAGATCACGAGGCTGGAAGGAAATTAAGTCACAAAGTAGTTAGGCGGGTTTCAACTGATTAGACTCCTCTGTTGTTTTAATGCTGTATTCATTTTTTGGGACAGTCAATAAAAAAGCCCCGCTACTGCAGGACTTTTAATTAAACTGTTAACGAAATGGTCTGTCTCTTATACACATCTGAC
>CAWZYX010000113.1:0-9743 GCA_963966315.1 uncultured Winogradskyella sp.
GGGCTCGGAGATGTGTATAAGAGACAGCTAGTATTCTGATATCTTAACATAGCGTTAAGGTATCACCTGTAGCGGCCTATTTTTAGTATTTTTAAAGGCGTTGAGACGTTAATCTTTAAAACAATTTATGCAGAAGATCTTAATTATCGAAGACGAATCGGCAATTCGCAGGGTTCTGGTTAAAATACTTGTTGAAGAAAATGCAAAGTATAAAGTGGAGGAAGCCGAAGATGGCCTTGAGGGCCTTGAAAAGCTTAAATCGAATGACTACGATTTGGTCCTTTGCGATATTAAAATGCCCAAAATGGATGGGGTAGAAGTTCTGGAGGCCCTTAAAAAAATCAAACCAGAGATACCTGTAGTTATGATTTCAGGGCATGGTGATTTGGAGACGGCTGTTAACACTATGAGACTGGGAGCCTTTGATTACATTTCCAAACCGCCTGATCTCAACCGTTTACTAAATACGGTTCGTATTGCCCTGGACAGGAAAGAACTGGTAGTTGAAAACCAGCGTCTTAAGAAAAAGGTAGGCAAACAATATCAGATGATCGGAGAGAGTCCTGCCATTACCAAGATTAAATCAATGATTGATAAGGTAGCTCCGACCGACGCGCGTGTTTTGATCACCGGCCCCAACGGTACAGGTAAGGAGCTGGTTGCACACTGGTTGCATCAAAAGAGTGATCGGTCCAAAGGCCCCATGATCGAGGTCAATTGTGCGGCCATCCCCAGTGAGTTGATCGAAAGTGAGTTGTTCGGTCATGTGAAGGGTGCCTTTACGTCCGCCAATAAAGATCGAGCTGGAAAGTTTGAAGCGGCTAACGGTGGAACTATTTTTCTGGATGAGGTCGGGGATATGAGCCTTTCGGCCCAGGCTAAAGTATTACGTGCATTACAGGAAAGTCGAATCCAGCGTGTGGGCAGTGATAAGGATATTAAAGTAGATGTAAGAGTGGTAGCAGCCACCAATAAAGACCTCAAAAAAGAAATAGAAAAAGGGAAATTTCGGGAAGACCTTTACCACAGGCTTGCCGTCATCCTAATAGAAGTGCCCTCTTTGAACGATCGCCGTGCTGATATTCCTTTACTTCTGGATTATTTTGCAGGAAAAATAGCCGAAGATCATGGCAATGCCAAAAAGAAATTTTCAGGCGACGCTGTCGATCTCTTGAAGGACTATGATTGGACCGGAAACATCAGGGAATTGCGCAACGTGGTTGAACGCCTCATCATTCTGGGAGGAAAGGAAATTAGTAAAACAGATGTGGAAGCATTTGCTTCCAAATAAAACAGAGGTATGAAAGACATCAAAATCAAAGATTTTCGAATAAAAGCCCGCGTGTTTCTTAAGGACTTACCTACTTCGTATGATTTAAAGGCATCAAAAAAGACCATAGAAAAAAACCTGAGAACGATTAGTCAGGAACTTGCGGAAATACAAAACACCATGTATGCTCACAATAAATACGCTGTGCTAATGTGCATACAGGGCATGGACACGGCCGGAAAAGACAGCTTGATCAGGGAGGTGTTTAAGGAGTTTAATGTGCGAGGAGTGGAAGCCCATAGTTTTAAAAAACCAACAGCCCTTGAATTGAAGCACGATTATTTATGGCGTCACATTATTCGTTTGCCGGCCCGTGGTAAGTTTGGTATTTTCAACAGAACACACTACGAAAATGTGCTGGTTACGCGAGTGCACCCAAAGTACCTGCTCTATGAAAATATGCCTGATATCAATTCTGTCGAGGATGTGACAGATGCCTTTTGGCAGAGACGCTTCAGGGAGATCAATAACTTCGAATCCTTCATCGCTCATAACGGCACAATTATTTTTAAGTTCTTCCTCAACCTTTCCAAAGAAGAGCAGAAGAACAGACTGCTTAGACGACTCAAGAAACCTAACAAGCACTGGAAGTTTTCCCCGGATGATTTGGATGAAAGAGACCTTTGGGATCAATACCAGTACTGCTATCAGGAGGCAATCAATCATACTTCCAAACCTCACGCTTACTGGTATAATATTCCAGCAGATGATAAAGCAACGGCCAGGTTTCTTGTGGCTAAAATTTTACTGGAAACCCTCAGAACCTATTCGGATATAAAGAACCCCGAACTCCCTGAAGAACAAAAAAAGAATATCGAATTATATAGAGAACGATTAGAAAACGAATAACACTTTATGATGAAGCAATACTTTCTTTTCCTGTTATTATCCCTAAGCTTCGTCTTCTTAGCCCCACTGGCTGCTCAGGACGATGCAGTTATCATTAAAGAAATCTACAAGCAATCCCTTATCAATGGAAAAAGTTATGAGTGGCTGGATCATTTGTCCAACCAAATAGGGGGGCGTTTGTCAGGATCACTCAATGCTGAACGGGCGGTGAATTACACCAAAGCAGAATTGGACCAGCTAGGTTTTGATCGGGTTTGGTTACAACCGGTGATGGTCCCCAAGTGGATCAGGGGCGCTAAAGAGTTTGCCTATATAGAGACTGCACCGGGTAGAACTACCAATGTGAACATCTGTGCCTTAGGAGGATCAGTGGCAACCAATCCGGCAGGACTTAGAGCAGGAGTGGTTGAGGTTAAGAATTTTGAAGAGTTAGAGCAACTGGGCAAAGATGCTATTGAAGGTAAAATTGTTTTTTACAATCGTCCTATGCAACCAGACCTCATAAATACCTTTGAGGCTTATGGTGGTTGTGTAAATCAACGCTACTCTGGTGCAAGGGAAGCGGCCAAATACGGCGCTGTTGGTGTCATCGTAAGGTCTATGAACTTACGAGATGATGACTACCCGCATACCGGGGCAATGAGCTATGGCGATTTACCGGTTTCCGAACGTATTCCCTCAGCAGCGATCAGTACTAATGATGCCAATTTACTAAGCAGTATGCTGAGTTTACAACCAGATCTGCAGTTTTATTTCAAGCAGAGCTGTCAGCAGCTTCAGGATGTACAATCGTATAACGTTATTGCAGAAATCAAAGGTCAGGAATTTCCAAATGAGATCATTGTGGTTGGGGGACATTTGGATTCCTGGGACCTTGGAGATGGCTCACACGATGATGGGGCGGGAGTGGTACAATCCATGGAGGTGCTTAGGCTTATGAAAGTTATGGGTATAAGCCCTAAACGTACGATAAGAGTAGTACTTTTTATGAATGAAGAGAATGGCTTACGGGGTGGTCGAAAGTATGCAGAGGTGGCCCAAGAGAAGGACGAGCGTCATATCTTTGCTCTGGAGAGCGATGCCGGAGGCTTTACGCCCAGAGGATTCTCCTTTGATGCCAGTGAGTCGCACTTCAATCAGGTGCTCTCATGGAAGCCATTATTCAAACCATACCTTATACATTATTTTGAGCGCGGGGGCAGTGGGGCAGATATTGGACCTCTGAAGGATGATGGGATGGTATTGGCCGGTTTGCGACCAGATTCCCAGCGATACTTCGACCACCACCACGCGGCCAACGATACCTTTGAACACGTCAATAAGCGCGAATTGGAACTGGGGGCAGCAACCATGACCGCTTTGGTGTACCTTTTCGACAAGTATGGACTTAATCCCATTGAAAACATTCCTGAACCAAAAAAATAATAGTATGAAACGGCTTCCTTCTTTTTTATTGATACTTGTTATCTCATTTTACAGTTGTGATCAAAAGAACCCTTTATCTTATGACGATGTAGAGTCTGACTTTTATAAGGCCAAAGATTCCATTGAATCGGTCTCTTACAGAATAAGGCGTGTGGATACTTTTGGTCAGGGAGGTGTTTGGGACAATGAGGGGTTTGCACATCTGGAACGGGATAGAAATGATTCCATTTTTGGCTTTAATTTCTATGGTAAACGCGATGATATGCCACAGATCTCCATCTATGATCAGGGTAAAAACTTTGATCTCGATATGGAAGAACTGATCTATGAGATTACACCTGGGGGTTATTATTTTGTGGGGTCGCCGGGGGGTCAGATGGTTTCGACCTCTTTTTTTCAATTGGATACGGCATATGATACAGCCTGGGTAGAGCCTTTGGATTCGGGGTACAAACTGGTATACCGTTACCCGGACGATTCCTTGTATATGATCACTGAACGCAAGAAGGAATTATCACTAAATGCGGAATATTTGCCCATTAAGCTCAGAAGTTCGTCTTTAAATCAAGGTGAGAAAAGCAGTACCACCATGTTTTTTAGTGATATAAAGATAAATGGGGAAACAGTCTCCATTATGGAGGACTACAAAGAGATTATAAAAGGCTATACGCTTTTGGAACCTGAAGAATATGTTCCCAGTGATTACCTGGGCACACTATTACCTGCTCTTCACTTAACGAATATACAAACCGATGAAACCGCCTATTTAAAAACGGATAAAATTTTGCTGATCGATTTTTGGGAGGTCTGGTGTGGTTGGTGTATCAAGTCCTTCCCTGAGGTAGAGAAACTTTATCAGACCTATAAAGAGGACCTCGAAGTGATAGGCATTGCAACGGAGAGCAAGGACAAAGCGCTCCGGCTTATTGAAGAAAAAGGGATTACCTTTAAGAACTACTTTCAGGATCAGGACTTCTTGAATAAATTTAATATCAGGTCATGGCCTACGTACATTCTGGTAGATAGAAACGGTATCATGATTAAAGAGTATTTTGGATTTAATGAAGCTATTGAAACCGACATAAAAGCCTTGATCAATGCTCAGTAATAATGACTTGAGATCTGGACTGGTAGTCGTATTGTTATTGGGAAACGGCTTTACCATGAGAGCTCAGGAATCGGACTTGCCATTCAGGGAACTATCGGACTATCCGGAGTCCTATAGTGAGACTGCGCTTGTGGCCCGTTTGATAGAATCCTTGGGATTCAGATACTATTGGGCTTCTGAAGGATTTTCAAAAGCAGACCTGGCCTTCAAATTAAGTGATGATTCTCGTAGTATTGAAGCTACCTTAGACCATATTTATGACCTGTCTATTATCATCAGAAACAGTGCGGAGAAGTTGATGAACAAGCCCACAGAACGTCCTGAAATGACCTATGAAGAGCTGCGTTCTGCAACACTAATGAATTTAAAAGTAGCGATGCAAATCATCGGCACCTCTGATAAAATGGAAGAGTTTGAAATCCAGTTTTCATCAGGTTCTTATCCCTTTTGGAACCAGATCAATGGTCCTGTTGCAGATGCTATATGGCACTGTGGGCAACTGGCTACCCTAAGAAGGGCGAGTGGCAATCCCATTAGCCCCAAGGTGAATCATTTTGTGGGAACAGTAAGAGAATAGTCTTTGATCATCTGAATAGATTTTATAAAAGACACGCTTAAAGACACATCCATTTTTCGAATATTTTGTAGCTTTTTTCTTGATTATGGAATGAAATTTGATTGCTATAGGTAAATCAGTTAGCTGATGAGAAAATTTCTTAGTGTTTGGGTCGTATTTTTTACAGTGTCAGGTGGAGCTCAAAATGTTCAGGAAGCCTTTGCTCGTATCATGGATGCACAAACAAGGCAACCCGTCTCCTATGCCACCATTCGGTTTAAAAACACAAATAAGGGCTTAATTGCCAATGAAGACGGCAGTTTTATCCTTCCCAAAGAATTTATTGATGAAGATCTTACTTTAATGATCTCCTCTATCGGATATGCTACCCAAGAAGTTAGGACCATGGATCTCAGCTACAAGTATACAAACAATATTTACCTGTCTCCTAAAATTGAAGTTCTTGAAGCGGTGGAACTTGAGTTTAGAAAGCGCAGGAAGGTGAAAGAGGCTGACTTTTTATCGGCCGAACGAATTGTCAGACAGGCTTTGTACGCTATTCAATGGAACTACTCGCAAAATCCGTTTGCCTATGTTAGTTATTACAGGGATTATCAAATAGTAGAAGGCAAATATGTCAACCTAAACGAGGCGATCATTAAAACGTTTGATGAGGGAATTAGCTGGCCAAGTTCAAACAATAAATCTATAACATCGGCCTTACTCTATTATAGATTAAATCAGGAGTTTTCTACTGATTCATTATTGTTGAGGTCAAATTACGGTTTGGATAAAAACATGAGTGACAAAGGAGAGGTGTTTATGGCAACTCCAATGAAAAATGAGCTTGAATATTTGAAAATCCATAATCCAGTTAGAAACTTCGATCAATCTACTTTTTCATTTATTTACAAAATGAATGAGGATTTGATCGAGAATCATCAGTTCAGAATGGAAAAATTGGTCTATCGTAATGACGAACTACTCTATGAGATATCTTTTGTAACGAACAATTCTAAGAGCCCTAAATTTGTCGGTATTGGTAAGATTTACATATCAAAGAAATCGTTTGCAATCCATCGCCTAGATTATGGGGTGTATGATAAAGGCGGACATTTAATAGACGCTCGCTGGACGGCTCAGCCTTATGGTACTAAACCTGAGGAATCAACTCTTGAATCGACAGATTTTGACGCTAATCGGGGGAACGCAATATTTGAGGTAAGTGTCAATTACGAAAAACGAAAAAACATCATGTTTCCCTCATATATCACCTTTAACAACAGGTTTGAATATCAAATTCCGGTAGCTCTTCAGGTAACTAGTTTAACCTTCGATAACGCAAGAAAGGCCTTTTATGTTGAGTTTGACAAGAAAATAGACCCCATATCCATCAAAAGGAAAAGTAATTATCATTTTTTCTACCGGGACAGAAAATTAATTGTTAAGGATGTCATCTTATTTAGAGATAACACTTTAAAGATACCTGTAGTCTGGAAGACCATCAAAAATGGACCAGATTCACTGGATGTTAAGGATTTTCATTATCGTTTGAAAAATATCAAAGACATTTATGGTGGTACTTTAAATGAAACAGAGACCATAATCGGATATCAGTTCCGAGAACTTTTTACCCAGGAAATAATTGAAGATGAGCAGCATCCCGGTCATCTAAAGTTGATCGATTCAGATAAATATCTATTTGAAAACGAGATCAATGAATCCCCAATTGATTCGAAAAAGTATTGGGTAAATTCACCACTAAAGGCCAATTAATATTAAAGAAGTAATCTCTGCTTTATCCTTCACAAATTGTGGCTTCTTTTTGGTTTGCGTGGTTTTTTTTGGTTGGGTTCAGGTAGGTGCTGTTTGAGGTACTGGTTTCTGAAATTATAACAATTTAGCGAGTAAGACCAGATTAATTGTTAGATTGCTTCTTGTTTGGTTTGTAAAATGAGGACTTACTAAAAAAGTTTTCTTTTGATTTTAAAACAAATGCGTCAAACACTTTTATTACTATTTTTTCTAATCTTTTGTGTGATTGTGGTTAAAGCCCAGACAGGACAGGAAGCCTTTGCCCGTATCATGGATGCACAGACAAGGCAGCCCGTCTCCTATGCGACCATCCAATTTGAAAATTCTGATAATGGTATTATCGCCAACGAAGATGGGGATTTCAGAATACCATATGAACTGGTAGAACAAAATATAGGCCTCATTATTTCGTCCATTGGCTATACCACTGTACGTCTGCAAGCATCGCGGCTTCAACCCAATATTGTGAATAGTATTTTCCTCAACCCCAAAGTGGAGGAGCTGGAAATGGTGGTTCTGCAATCCAAAAAAAGCAACAAAATATCCGGAAATCTGGAGCCCACCTACATTATATCCAGGGCCATCAGCACCATTCAGAATAACTACCCCACTAAACCGCATTCTTTTTTGAGCTATTACAGAGACTATCAAATGGTAAACAACAGTTATTACAATCTCAATGAAGGGATCCTCGAGGTTTTTGATAAGGGGTACAACACGGTTGCCTATGATGCCGCACGCACTCGGGCTGCTCTTTATTTTTACGATCTTAACGATCGTTTCTACGTCGATTCCACTCTGATCAATGCTACCTATGGAGATTCCAAAACCCTGGATCTGGACGGAAACGTTTCACTTGAAACCAAAATAAAGAACGAGCTGGAGCTGCTTAATATTCACAATCCAATCAGGAATTTTGATAGATCCACCTTTTCCTTTATTTATGAGTTGCGCAGTGATTTTGTGGTCAATCACAACTTCACGCTTCGAAGGGTTGTTTACGAGGACGATGAACCGCTGTTTGAAATTACATTTGTCACTAAGGATTCTGAATTAACCGAATACGTAGGAGAAGGTCGGATCTTTATCTCTCAAAACAGCTATGCCATACACCGACTGGATTACCAGGTATACTCCAATCCCAATTATTCTACCTTTGGCACTGTTAACACCTCACTGAGCAATACCGCAACCCAACGCAAGGGAAGTGACCGTGTGGTTTTTTTTGAGGTCAGCGTGGCTTACAAACGAAAGGGGGAATTGATGTACCCCAATTACATCACCTTCAACAATCGTTTTGTTTTAAAAGGGAATGACCCCTTTCAGATCAACGACATGCAATTGGATCCTGACTCCAAAGCCGTCCTCATCAGCTTTAATAAACCTTTGGACCCCACTACCATCGGGAATATGAACAATTACAGATTTAAATATAAGGGTAGCCGATTAATTGTTAAGTCTGTTGAGCAGAAAAGTGACAACGAGTTATTGGTTAGGATGGTCAACTGGGACCTGGGATCTTCTTCGGAGGAGTTGAAGAGTGAAGATTTTGATATACGCATTAAACGCATTCGCGACATGACAGGAGCCAAACTTAACCAATCCATAAAAGTGACCGGTTATCAGTTCAGAGAAATTTTCACGCAAGAGGTCTTCGAACAGAAAGAACCCGAACAGGGTTTAAAATTTGTTGAGAAGTCTAAGTCCTTACTAAATGCTCCAATCAATCAATCAACGATTGATCTGGAAAAATACTGGGTCAACTCACCACTCAAAAAAACAGAAGATTAAATCTTGTTGAGTCTGTTGTTGATATCCTCAATTAGTTCTTTGGCGCCTTCGTTATGCACTTTAATGAAGGCAGAGTGATTTCCAGCCCCCAGAATATTGTTGCCTGCTACGCGATTCTTAAAATCGTAAGAGGTTCCAAAATAGATTTTCATTTCCTCGGTAAACCGTCCCTGAAGCAGATCTACGAACCAGGGCTTGGTCTTAAAATAATCCAGGTTCTTAAGTGTTTCGGTTTTTACGAACTCATTACTGTCTTCAATAATATCGGTTGTTGCCCTGTAAAACTGCCTGATGCTCACCAGCAGACTGTCTGTCTCATTGGAATCTTCATTACTGAAATTGAGCAGCATGTTGTAGCCTTTTTGCTGAATAGTATATGGCTGGTAGAGCGTCAGCAGGTTTCGGCACATCATGCAAGACTCAATAGATTCAGCATTGAATTCATTGTTCATCACTTTCACACTATATTTATTGATGGTGTCATAAAACCTTATGACCCCGGCCGCAACGGTGGTATCTCTAATAAGATCCTCCTTAATCGTTTTTAATATCACTGTTAACTGTTGATCACGTTTTCGATCTTCGTTCCAGTTGTTCACCTGTAATGCGAGCAAGATGCCTACCATCACCAGAAAAACCTCGCCAACAGCGTATAGCAAATAAGATTTAGTTGAGCGCTTCATAATCATCTGTCTTCGAATATTTCGTAATGAATTTAGCATTAGTTTTTTAAAGAAGATACCTTAGTCTTCCTTTTTGTTACGCATTTTCACATACCTTACCAACAGCCTAACGCCCATACGGGCAAATAAGATGATGGCAATGACCATAACAATATCAAATCCCGACATATTACTACATTTATATCC
>CAWZYX010000114.1:0-9663 GCA_963966315.1 uncultured Winogradskyella sp.
AAGTATCGGTGAATATGAGCAGGCCAATTCTTGGCTCGCTGAGTTCAAGGCCATGCAGGAAGGAGACAGCAGAGTCAAAGGTTATGATCCCGATCAAGTAGATTACTACAGCGATCTTACTGCCCCTTCAGATATGGTCGTTGCTATTAAAAACGAAGACTTTAATTCCAAATATTCCGACTTTGGAGCCTATGTCGCTGATGGAAAGATATACTTTGCTTCCGCCAGAAACATCAACAATAAAATCTATAAATGGACCAATGAACCTTTTCTTGATCTCTATGTAGGTAATGTGGAAAACGATTCCATTTCGGAAGTGGATCTTGTGAACTTTGAAAGACGTCAAAAGGCTAACGCACACATTGGAACACTCTGCATTACCAACGATGGATCGACCATGTATTTTACAATGGATAACGTTTCCAGAGGAAATAAATTGGATTTTGATAAGGATGGCACGTCTCATTTGAAACTCTACAAGGCTAGCCTAATTGAAGGTCAGTGGAGCGATATTGAAGAACTCCCTTTCAATGACGACAACTACTCCAATGGTAATCCTGCCTTAAGCCCGGACAACAAAACCTTGCTATTTGTCTCAGACAGAGAAGGTGGGTATGGTCAAACTGATCTTTACAAAGTTGCCATTAATTCTGACGGTTCTTTTGGTGAACCTGAAAATCTAGGCCCTGCTGTCAATACTGAAGGACGTGAAATGTTTCCGTTTGTGAGCAAAGACAATACACTTTACTTCTCCTCAGACGGATACCTTAACCTTGGACTCCTAGACATTTTCTCCTCATTTGTTCTCACTGGAGACCAGTCTGAACCTGTGAACCTTGGAGCACCTTACAATAGTGGTTATGATGATTTTGCATACATGGTAGATTCCGACACCCAAAAAGGATACTTTGCGTCTAACAGACCCGGAGGACAAGGAAACGATGATATTTACAGTTTTTCGGCTTATCCTTGTAAAGAGCTAATACAAGGAACGGTAAGAGATCTTCAAACCAATATAGCGATTCCAATGGCTACTGTACGACTCATAGACAAAACGGGTAAGGTAGTTGAGCAGACCACCACCGATACCAATGGACAATATTCTATAGAGGCCGACTGCGGTCAATCATTCGTGGTTATTGGTTCTAAGGTCGATTACAGAGAGGATCAGAAATCCGTCACCACCACATCGGATAACTTAAAATCAACTATCGTAGATCTCGATCTGGAACCGCTGATTGTGGAAAATCAAATCGTACTCAACCCGATTTTCTTTGACTTCGATAAGGCAAACATCAGAACCGATGCTCAGTATGAGTTGGAAAACATTGTTGATGTGATGCGCAATAATCCAACAATGATCATAAAGATAGAATCTCATACCGATAGTCGTGGTAGTGACCGATACAATATGAAGCTTTCCGACAGGCGGGCGAAGGCCACTCAAGAATACATCCTCACGAGGGGTATAGATCCTAACCGAATCGAATCTGCCATTGGGTATGGAGAAACCCAATTGCTTAACAAATGTAGTAATGGTGTAAAATGCTCCAAAGAAGAGCATCAGCTCAACAGACGCTCCTATTTCTACATTGTGAAGAATTAATTCTTTCAAGCACTATACATAAAAAAACCTCGTGATGTCACGAGGTTTTTTGTTTAAGTATTGTTGTGTTATCGCTTGATAAAAATATTGGTGTAATACCATTTTCCGTTTTCACTCTGCTCTGCAGAGATGTCAAAATCAGTAAAATCACCTTCAATGGTTTCTTTGTGCGAAGGACTATTGAGCCAGGCGTTGACCAAAGATTCAGGCGAACTAAACCCATAGGCAACGTTCTCAGAAACTTTGTTGGCACCGGCATTCATCTCAAGACTTTCTTTTCGCTGATAAAAGTTGTCATGAGAGATATCGTCATTTTGAATCATATAGTCTGTGTGAGTAAACGCTACTGCTTTTACCACAGAATGAGCAACTAGTGGATTCAATCCGATCTGTATTCGGTGCTCATTGATTAATTCTAAAACTTCTAATTCGACAATCTTTACCTCTGGGGGGTTGTTCAGGTCTATAGTTCCGATGGAATCCTCATTTAAAGAATCTTTTTCACAGGATGAAAAGCCCATCATCACCACAAATGCCAATATTGGCAATGCAGACGAAAGTTTCATAGTAGGTTAAGTTATGATTTGGTCCTACTAATTTACTTTCTATGTTAAGTCAAACTGTTAACGTTTTGTTAAAATCGATGAAAAGCGTGTTTTTTATCGATTTTTTATGCTTTTCATCCTTTTTTATCAAAAAACCACACCTGATTTTTACCGTTCATCGATATAAATGTACCTTCATCCTTATGGAGCCAAACGTTCCTTAAGCCAATTATAATCTTTCTGTAATTTATACCTGATACGGTCGTGTAATCTGTTTGGTCGCCCCTGCCAGAATTCCATTTCTACGGGTTTGACGATATAACCTCCCCAATAGTCCGGACGATCAACATCTTTATCCTTATAAGCAATTTCCAGAGACTTTAGTTTCTCTTCAAGAATGGCCCTGCTTTCAACCACTGAGCTCTGATCAGAGACCAGGGCTCCCAGCTGACTGCCCTTTGGTCGCGACTCAAAATAGCCATCACTTAAATTACCAGGTAGTTTTTCTGCCCTTCCTTTAATAATGACCTGACGTTCAGCCACCTCCCAAAAGAACGATAGACAAACATTTTGGTTCTTGGCAATGGCCTTCCCCTTTTCACTGTTATAGTTTGTGTAAAAGATAAAGCCTTCATAGGTATACCGTTTCAACAGTACCACTCGTGACTTAGGGTACCCGTCCAAACCAATAGTTGATATGGTCATGGCATTGATCTCACCATTATTTAAATGCTCCTCTACCTCTATGAACCAATCACGAAATAACTCCAGAGGATTATCCGGAGTCGTTTCGAAACGCAATTCGCCCTTTTCATATGATTGCCTGTAATTGCTTAAATCCTTTTCCATATTATAAAATTAAGACTTCGTCAGTACTTCTTATGGTTATAGTGAAAATACCTTGCCATCCTCCGCCAATACTACCTGACTAAATTCCTCTAAGGCCTCCTCTTGAAAAAGTTGAAGATTATCATATCGTGTGGAATAATGTCCTAGAATTAATTTGTTAACACCGGCTTTCTTTGCAATCTTGGCTGCCTGTCTAGCTGTACTGTGTTTGGTGGTTTTACACAGTGCTTCATTTTTATCGAGAAACGTAGATTCGTGATATAGGGTATCAACATTCTTAATCATGGGTACGATATCTTCATCATAAGCAGTATCACTGCAAAAAGCATAGCTTTTTACAGGCTTTGGTGGCCTGGTAACAGTCTCATTTGGGATGAGCTTACCGTTCTCATTTAAAACATCTGCTCCTTGCTTTAATTTCTGAAAATAAGATTTGTGGATATTGGCATTTAAGGCAGCACCAAGATCGAGCTGACGTTCTCCCGGTTTTTCCCGAAATAAGAATCCGTTACAATACACTCGGTGATCTAACGGAATCGTAGATACTGAAACTGTATCATCTTCAAATACCAGCTGAGAATTCTTTGATTCCAACTCATGAAAAATAAGTGGAAAATTGGTCCAGGAGTCAGACATCTTCAATTGTAATGTTATAATCTCTTTAATTCCCTTTGGACCATGAATATGTAGTTCGGTATCACGTGTAAGTAATCGGAAAGTACTTATGAGCCCGATAAGACCAAAATAATGATCCCCGTGCAAATGAGAGATAAAAATATGTTTGATGCGATTAAATTTAATTCGATGTTGACGAAGTCGTACCTGAGTACCTTCTCCACAATCGATCAAAAACACGTGATTTTTTATCTCAAGGACCTGAGCGGTCGGATTGGTATCTTTTCTTGGTACCGCACTATAACAACCAAGGATGGTTAGTTTCATAAAGTACTGTTCTGCTTAATTCGATTCTGCATCAAAATCCAAGGTCTCTCTCCATTGATTCCATCTCAATCATATCATAAGCCTCCTGAATGGTTGGTACTACAACCAGTTCATCCGGAATCTCCTCTAAGTCTACTCCGTTGGCCACAATGACAAATGATTTTTTTAAAGCACGATGCTTTACAGAGATGGGCAAAAACAGTAACATATCCTCAGGTTTTAATTCAGCCAAATCTAAAAGGATCAAAATAATGTGCTCATTACTGATCTTTGGATAAACCTTTTCTATTTCAGTTAAAAAAACCTCAGTACTCGGCTTCTCCTGAGTTAAAACACTAATTCCATTAGTACGATCGGTCATCATAATTATGGTTTTATTTTTGAGGCCAGTAAATAAATCACTGCCATTCTTATGGCTACACCGTTTTCCACCTGATTGAGGATAATAGACTGACTGGAATCTGCAACCTCACTGGTAATCTCCACTCCCCTGTTAATAGGACCGGGATGCATCACAACTATTTCCTTTGAGAGGGAATTGAGCAACTCCATTGTAAGACCAAACTGCTGGGCATATTCCCTTGTTGAAGGAAAATAGCTAATATCCATGCGTTCATTTTGTACCCTAAGCATATTGGCGACATCACACCATTCTAGAGCAGCTCTTAAATCAGTTTCTACTTTCACCCCAAGTTGCTTGATGTACTTGGGCAGTAAGGTTTTTGGTCCGCATACCATAACCTCGGCCCCTAGTAACTGCAGTGCAAAGATATTGGACAGTGCTACTCGACTGTGGAGAATATCACCTACAATAACCACCTTCTTACCCTTTACTTCACCTAACTTTTCCCTGATGGAATAGCAATCTAGCAAGGCCTGTGTTGGGTGTTCGTGAGCTCCATCTCCTGCATTTACAATACTGGCGTCAATGTGTTTAGAGAGGAATATTCCGGCTCCAGGATTTGGATGTCTCATGACCACCATATCCACTTTCATCGAAAGAATGTTATTTACGGTATCGATTAAGGTCTCTCCCTTTTTTACCGAAGATTGTGATGCGGAAAAATTGATAACATCAGCTGACAACCGCTTTTCTGCCAACTCAAACGACAATTTAGTCCTTGTTGAATTTTCAAAAAATAAATTTGCAATGGTAATATCTCTTAAAGAAGGTACTTTTTTTATTGGTCTATTGATAACCTCTTTAAATTGATCGGCGGTCTCAAAAATCAAGTCAATATCACTTGATTGCAGGTACTTGATGCCTAATAAGTGGTTAACACTTAATGAACTCATATAATTTATCTTTCTTTTTTAAAGGATCAGCATCCAGACATGTCAGTCAGAAACCAATAATACCGAATCCTTGCCATTGTGTTCTTCCCAATTCACCACCACGCGTTCTTCGTTTATGGCATCAACCTGCCTGCCTTTATAATTGGGCTGAATGGGCAGATGCCTGCTAAACCTCCTGTCGATAAGAGTTAATAGTTCTATGTGTCGCGGACGACCAAAAGACTGAATGGCCGTCAATGCCGATCTAATACTCCGTCCCGTATAGAGCACATCGTCAATGAAGACTACATTCTTATCTTCTACGATAAAACTGATCTCAGTGGTATTTGCCGATAAGGGCTTATCCCCTCGTCGAAAATCATCTCTAAAAAAAGTGATGTCCAGCAAGCCTAGCTGGAGCTCCCTGATGTGGTACTCTTCCTTGAGCATTTTTGCCAATCTTTGGGCCAGAAAAGTCCCTCTTGGCTGCAACCCAATTAGTACAGTATTCGAAAAATCGTTGTGATTTTCAATAAGTTGGCAAGCTAAACGATGAAGGGTGATCTGAACTTCCTTAGCATTGAGTAATACTTTCTGACTCATGTGGCTTCCAATCCTATTGCGTGGCAAAGTTAACTAAATAATGCCAAAATGGTTTAACTATTGGTCTATAAAAAAAGCCTTTCACGAAGAAAGGCTTTTATCTACATACTTTAGAAGGTTATTTATTTCTTACCGTCCATTTTATCCTTTAAGGCTTGTAGCGCATCGTTGGCATCACCTAAAGTAGGTTTAGCCTCAGCTGCAGCAGCTTCTGCTTTTTTAGCGGCAGCCTTGACAATTTTTGCCTCTTCTGCTTTAAACACAGCTGTATGAGAAGCTACTACACGTTTAAAATCTTTATTGAATTCTATGATTTTAAAATCGGCTTCTTCACCTTTTTTAAGTTTTGAACCATCTTCTTTCTCTAAGTGACGATTAGGGACAAAGGCTGTGATATGCTCATTAAATTTGATTGTCGCACCTTTATCAACAATTTCATCGATCGTTCCGGTATGTACGGTATTTATCGCAAAATCCTTAGCGTACTTATCCCATGGATTCTCCTCTATTTGTTTATGACCGAGGCTCAATTTGCGTCCTTCTACATCCAGTTCAAGTACTACCACATCCATTTTTTCTCCCACCGTACAGAATTCACTTGGGTGTTTAATCTTTTTGGTCCAGGACAAATCTGAAATATAGATTAATCCATCAATACCTTCCTCAAGTTCAACAAACACCCCAAAATTGGTGAAGTTTCTAATTATACCGGTATGTCTGGAACCGACTGGATATTTTTTAGTGATATCAGTCCAGGGATCTGGAGTTAATTGTTTGATACCAAGTGACATCTTACGCTCTTCACGATCAAGGGTAAGAATAACTGCTTCAATCTCGTCACCAACCTCAACAAAGTCCTGTGCTGATCTTAAATGGGTAGACCAGGACATTTCACTGACATGAACAAGGCCTTCAACTCCTTCGGCAACCTCCACGAAAGCACCATAGTCGGCAATCACAACCACTTTTCCTTTTACCTTATCACCTACTTTAAGCTCATCTCCAAGAGCCTCCCATGGATGCTTGCTCAATTGCTTTAAACCTAATTGGATTCTAGATTTGTCTTCGTCAAAATCAAGGATCACAACGTTTAGCTTCTCATCAAGTTCAACGATCTCATTTGGATGGTTGATTCGGGACCATGACAGGTCAGTAATATGAATAAGGCCGTCTACACCTCCAAGGTCAATAAACACACCATAAGAAGTGATGTTTTTAACAACTCCTTCAAGCACCTGACCCTTTTCTAATTGGCCAATGATTTCTTTCTTCTGCTCTTCAATATCTGCTTCAATTAACGCTTTATGAGATACAACGATGTTTTTAAATTCGTGGTTGATCTTAACCACTTTAAACTCCATAGTCTTATTGACATACTGGTCGTAGTCTCTGATCGGTTTTACATCAATTTGAGATCCAGGTAAGAAGGCTTCGATTCCGAATACGTCGACAATCATACCTCCTTTTGTTCTGCACTTTACAAAACCATTAACGATCTCACCGGAGTCATAAGCCGCATTCACACGCTCCCATGCCTTAATAACCCGTGCTTTTCTATGAGATAATACAAGTTGTCCTGTTGCATCCTCTCTTACATCAATAAGTACCTCTACTTTATCACCTACCTTTAAGTCTGGATTGTAACGAAACTCATTTAAAGAAATAACACCCTCTGATTTTGCATTGATATCAATTATAGCATCACGGTCTGTAATGGCAATAACGGTTCCTTCTACTACTTCGTCGTCTAAAGTATCGACAAAATTTTCCGACACCAGTTGTTCAAATTCGGCCAGTTTGGAATCTGCCACCTGCTCAATTCCTTCTTCGTAGTTGTGCCAATCGAACTCTTTTAAAAATTTTTCTGGATTTGACTGTGCTTCAGAAACCTGCACATCAACTTTAGGTGATTTCGCAGTCTCAACGGTTGTCGCCTCAACTGCTTCTGTTTTTTTATTTTCAGCCATTGCTGATTAATTTTGTATCCTGCCAGTTTGGTAAAGCTAAAAAACGAGAAACTGTACAGAAGATCGTTAAATGTGTTTTTTAAATCCTTTTCGCTTTACCGCTCGTAAAAAGGTCTGCAAAGATACGATTTAAATGTCTGATCCCCAAAGAAAATATCCTTCAAATTTTCATCTGAAAGACAAAAAAAGCTGTAATTCATTTTAAAGCACTTTTTGGATTTAATATATTTATACACCTATTAATTTCAACACAACTCAATCATGGTTAAAAGTAAATATCAGGCAGTGCTCGACCTTGGAGAATCACTTCAGGTTCAAAATGGCGATGTTAAAGAAGAAAGCGGCGTTCTCAAAATAGTTGGTACTACGAGAACGCAATACGAGAAAAACCTTCTCTGGGATAAAATCAAGGAAATTGGCGGTGAAAATCCTTCTGACATTAAAGCCGATATAAAGGTGGCCGATACCTCTGTTTATCACCGTCATCTTGTAAAGTCTGGCGAAACTCTTGGTCATATCGCCAAACATTATTACGGAGATGTTATGAAGTACAAAAAGATTTTTGAAGTGAACACCGACATCCTCAAAGATCCCGATCTCATCCATCCCGGACAAGAATTGATTATTCCTAATCTTTAGGCTTCATTTTACCGTCGATTTTCGATCATCGAGAGCATTTGATCCAATTGCTCCTCGATGCTCATGTTTGAGTTGTCAAATTCTATAGCATCCTGTGCCTTAGTCAAAGGAGAGTCGCTCCGTGTGGAATCTATTTGATCTCGGGTCACCACATTTTTATATACCTCCTCATAACTGATCACCTCCCCTCTTTCTTTAAGCTCCTTATAGCGCCGTTTTGCTCTCACCTCTGCAGAAGCAGTCATAAAAAATTTAATCTCCGCATTAGGAAAAACGACGGTCCCAATATCCCTACCGTCCATTACCAGCCCCTTGTCTTCTCCCAGTTTTTTCTGCTGGTCCACTAGCTTTCGTCTCACTTCGGGAATAGCAGCTACAGGACTAACACAATTTGATACTTCCATGGTACGAATTGCATGCTCGACGTTTTCACCATTGAGGTAGACCTCTCCCTTATTGGTAGTTGTGTTGTACCGAAACTCTACGCTAACAGACGGCAACCTTGTAATGAGCTCCTCCTTCTTTAAAAAACCCGGTCCAACCAGATCGTTCTGTATGGCAAACAGGGTTACAGCTCTGTACATAGCACCAGTATCCACATAAATCATGGATAATTCTTTCGCGATGGCCTTGGCAAGCGTACTTTTACCGGTACTGGAATAGCCATCGATTGCAACAATAATATTTTTCATCAATTCAAATCTATTTGCAGTCCAAAGAAACTGCTGTTTGCAGCGGAAGAATACCTGGCATGAGTATAACTAAAACGCATTCTTCCAATTTTTATTCCAACACCAAATGAGAGTCCAGCAAAGCTCCTGCTATCTTCAATTCTCAATTCTTCACCACGTCTGAAACTATACCCCAATCTAAGATTAAACCCTTTATCCGGAAATAGTTCTGCACCAATAATGGTATGTCTTAGCAACTCACTAAAAAAACCAACCTCCTCCTGTGTTTGGTTGCCATCCAAATCGGTAGTGGCTCTTGCCGGATTTGAGAACGCTATTGGCCATTGCTGTAGGTTTTCAAACGTAAGATGCCACCGAAGAGGTACATTTTGCAACAGTTGTGACAAACCAACATTTACTTCAAGAGGTAATGACTCCGGAGTCCCTGCGTAGGTGGTAAACTGTGTGCCTAAATTACGTATTGAAAGGGCTGCATTAAAATCAATTCGCTCATTGATGTACATCACCCCTAAATCTACAGCTCCACCAACAGAGCTGTACTGTTC
>CAWZYX010000115.1:0-9616 GCA_963966315.1 uncultured Winogradskyella sp.
ATCCTTTACCAATTCCCTCACCAGATTGATCATAAACCCAAACAAGGCATAATCAAATATGATCTCAAAAAAAGTGAGCTGAACATCTCTGTTATTGTCATTTAATGCGGGTAAAAGTTCGAATATTCCAACTAACAAAATACTCATGGCCACAAATGCAGAAACCACCACATCCCCTATGATCAGATAGCGTTTCAAGTAGGCTGAATAGGCATACAACAAGCCGGAAATAATAACAAAAATGACAAAAAGATCTGATTGCCCTACCTGAAAAGAAATGAAATATCCCAGACCAACCCCGATGACATTGAGCAATATAAAATAAACGGTGGCCCTTTTTTCGGAGATTTGCTGTCCAATGATCACTTTGTCCGGTTTATTTATCTTGTCTGCAGTAACATCATAAATGTCATTTATGATATAACCGGCTGCGGCAATACACAGAGTTGCTATCACCAGCAGGATGAAACCAATTGGCTGCAGGCTCGTTGTAACACCTGTTAATTCTGTAAATGGTTCTAGGAGGGCATACTTAATTAAAAACTGGACAAATGCGATGATCAGTAAGTTTTTCCAGCGTACGAGATTTAACAGGTTCATATTTTGGTTTAGCGAGAAACAATTTTTGTAATTAAGTGGACGGCCACATAAGCGACACCTACAAAGACGATAATGCTAATGAGGGAAGTTCGAATAAATACTTTCCGCTCCTCTCTTCTGATTTTATCCTTGATACGTTCTTTATCTTCTTTGGACAGGTCGCGATGTAAAAAGTGAAGCTTGTAATGGAGATGTGCTTCAAGATCCAGCCGCTCCTTGTACTCTGAAAATGGTGTCTTAGCTTGTTGGGTGGCATTGGTTTGATTGGATCCAATCCCAAAATGCCCCATGCCTTGCTTATGTCTTCTCTTTCGTAAAATAACTGATCTTGTTTAATCGTACTTTGCGTCGAAATTAGTTTTCCATTTGTTTTGAACTTTCATTACCTGCTCGATGATATCTCTAACGCATCCTTCTCCACCATTCTTATGTGATATATATTTTGAAATCGCTTTAATTTCAGGAACGGCATCCTGGGGACAACAGGGGAGTCCTACCATTTGCATCACGTGGTAATCCGGAAGATCATCGCCCATAAACAAGGCCTGTTCTTCTTCAATTCCGTAAATATCAAAATATTCTTCCAGTTGTTCTACCTTGTGGTGGGTGCCCAGGTAAATATCGGTAACGCCAAGGCCTTGCAACCTTTTCCGAACCCCTTCATTTGATCCTCCGGAGATGACACAGACATGAAAACCCGCATTTACCGCTGTTTTTAAAGCATATCCGTCCTTGATATTCATTTTTCGAAGTAATTCCCCCGAGGTGGTAATGGTGACACTCCCATCTGTTAGTACGCCATCCACATCAAAAATGAAGGCTTTGACATGAGCCAGTAATTCTTTATAGCTTTTATCTTCCATGCGTTTTTTGAATGGACTGGGTCAGCATTTCATATATGGCTTTATGCGAGCTCTCGTCCAATAGTTTTAAATGTCGTTTTATGGTTTTTTTATCACCTCTTAATGCCGGTCCGGTTTGTGCCCTGTAGGGCGACATCTCCTGAACTTTCTCGGCAGTTTCCATGATCAAGGGCTTTAAGATATCAAAATTTATGCTTTTGGCATCGCTAATTTCATGCGCAATTCTAAAAAGATGATTTCCAAAATTATTGATGAAAACGGCTGACAAATGCAATACTTTTCGTTGTTCGGTATTGATTTTATAATAAGGGCTTCCTAATGCCATGGCTACCTCCTCTAGTAAAGTGTAGTATTTTTTGTCCAATGCTTCGAGACAAATTGGGACTCTGCTAAAGTCGATTTGTTTTCCCAAAGTGAAGCTCTGAAGTGGATACAACACCCCTCGACTTAATTTTTTGCTCAGATCGTGAATGCTAGCTGTTCCGGATGTGTGAACTACAAGACCTTGCTCAATATTCAAACTTTCAGAGAGGGGTCTGATGGCGTCGTCGCTAACGGTTATAATATACAGTTGAGCAGGTTTAAGTGCAGTTATATCATCAGTGATGGGAACGAAGTTTTCAAATGGTTTGATCCTAGATAAGGATCTGTTGTACCACTGAATCAGTTGCAAATCCTTACTGTTTTTTATGGCTTCAAACAGATGTTGTCCCACATTGCCGGCTCCTAAAAGGACGATTGAAATCATGGAGTAAAAATAGCCAACTCTTATCTTAGAAAAAAAGAAGAGAGATTTATCTTTGGTATTAGTTATCAACCAAATTTAGAAGAATGAAGAAGTTATTCACTGATTTCAAAGAGTTTGCCGTAAAGGGTAATATGATCGATATGGCTATTGGTATCATTATAGGAGCGGCCTTTAATAAGGTCATTAACGTGCTGGTATATGATATCTTTTTACCACCCCTGTCCTTAATGACCAAGGGAATTAACTATGTTGATCGTAAGATAATTCTCGAACCTGAGATAAAAGATGCTGTTGGAGCAGTGATTCAGGAGGAAGCCTCCATCAAATACGGGGCTTTGATAGAAGTAGGTCTGGATTTTTTGATCATTGGTTTTACCATATTTATTGTGGTAAAAGCCATGAACAGGTTAAAGAAGAAATCAGAAGACCCCAAGGATACAACGATTGTGACCCCTAAGGATATTGAACTCCTAACTCAATTAAAACAACTAATGGAAGATCAGAATCAGTTGCTTTCGGACCATCTCAAAAAGTAAATCTTACCTATAAATATTTTTAATAGGATTTTAGCTTTTTTTCGCGAGGCAAAAAATCTTTAAATGAGTTATCTTTGCACGTGCTTAAAATTAGCCAATTGCTATGCAAAAAAAAATTGCAAATTTCCTGTTTTCTACCCGCTTAACCGCCATTTTGTTCATTGTTTTTGCGGTTGCAATGGCCGTTGGTACGATCCTCGATCGCAACATGGATACCTCGCCAACGCCTTATACCAGAAATTTAATATACAATGCCTGGTGGTTTGAGACCATCATGGTCTTTTTTGTCATCAATTTTGTGGGTAATATATTCCGTTTCAAGTTGTGGCGTAAGGAGAAATGGGCAACTCTGACTCTGCATTTGTCATTTATTTTTATCCTTGCGGGCGCCTTTATTACTCGATATATCGGTTACGAAGGCATGATGTCTATCAGAGAGGGTTCTACTGAAAGCGAGTTTTTATCTACAGATACGTACATCAGTGGGCGCATTATTGGCGATTATGAGATCAACGGACAATTGCAGCAAAGAAATTTTAGTTCAAAAGTAGATTTTTCACCGCGCCTTGAAAACTCATTTTCGGAGACCTACAGCTACGGCAACGAACAGGTAAGAATTGAGCTTGTCAAATTTATTGGTGGTGCCGAACTGGATATCCTCCCCGATGATAGTGGAGAGTCTTACCTGAAAATAGTTGAGGCGGGCGATGGAAGACCACACAATCACTTTTTAAAGGACGGAGAGGTGTCCAATTTACATAATGTTCTTATTTCTTTGAATAACCCGGTTGAAGGAGCCATAAATATCACTAATAACGAAAGTGGTCTGTTTATTGAATCCCCCTACGAAGGGGAGTATATGACCATGGCAACAATGTCTACCGGAAAGGTCATCAAAGATAGTCTCCAGCCATTAAGGCTCAGATCGCGCTATGTATTGGCCAATATGCAACTTGTTTTTCCCAAGCCGGTGATCAAGGGTAGTTTTGAACTGGTCAAAAAATCAGACATATTAAAAAATGATGAAGACGGTGTGGTGCTGAGAGTTGCAGCAAATGGGGAGTCTAAAATAGTTAATCTATTAGGGGGTAAAGGAAGTTTCAACGGTTTTGAGGAAGTTGAAGTGGGCGGACTGGAAGTTTCTGTGCAGTACGGTTCAAAAGTACTGGAATTACCTTTTCAAATAAAACTAAACGACTTTATCGCCGAACGCTATCCCGGAACGGAGCAAGGCTATTCTTCCTATGAAAGTAAGATCACAGTGCTGGATGAGCAGGAAGGAGACTTTGATTATCATATTTACATGAATCACGTACTCGATCACAAGGGCTATCGCTTCTTTCAGGCTAGTTTTGATCCTGACGAAAAAGGAACCATTCTCTCGGTTAATCACGACTGGTGGGGCACTACAATTACTTACATCGGATATATGCTTCTATATTTTGGGCTTTTGGCCATTATGTTTGCGCGACACACACGATTTGATGAGCTGAGAAAACAGTTGGAGAAGTTAAAACGAAAAAAAGCAAAACTGGCAGCGGCATTTTTCATTCTTGGAACTTCTTTTGTAGCTGCGCAGCAGCATAGTCCTGATGACGGACACAATCACAGTATTCCCCTTACCGAAAAGCAAATAGATTCTATTTTATCAATAAACATCACGCCAAAGGAGCATGCCGATAAATTTGGTGAACTGGTGATACAGGATTACAGCGGCAGAATGATGCCTGTAAATACGTTTGCCTCCGAGGTGCTCCGGAAATTGACCAAAAGCGATACCTACAGTTCTTATGACGCTACTCAGGTGTTACTTTCAATTCAGGAAAGTCCTCAGTTGTGGTCCAACGTACCAATTATTTATCTAAAACCCAGAAAAGCTGACTCCATACGCAACTTGATAGGAGTGTCAAATGAGCAGAAATATGCCAGATTCGTCGATTTCTTTACCGATCGTGGGGTGTATAAATTAGGACCTTACCTAGAAGATGCATACCGAGCTCAGGTACCCAATGGCTTCCAGAAAGAGTTCATGGAGGCTGATAAACGTGTGAGTTTGCTATTCAATATCATTGAGGGGGAATCGCTTAAGCTCTTCCCTGTTCCTAATGATGAAAACAATAAGTGGATATCTTCATACGAATTCAGGCGTCAGGGCTATCGTGAAAAAATAAAGGATAGCCTTTACGGTAATTTTATTAACAATGGCTTTAGTGCCTATTTACTAACCCTTAATCAGGCAAAACAGTCGGGCGATTATTCCAGGTCAGAGAGTTTACTGGATGGTATAAAGGAGAGTCAGAAAAAGTATGGCGCCGAGGTAATGTTGTCCGACCAAAAGATTAAAACGGAGATTCTTTACAACCGTTACGATATTTTCAAGAAGCTTTTTAGCTGGTATTTGTACGCGGGAACCTTATTGTTTGTGCTTCTGATCATTCAGATATTTAAAAGTCAAAGCCGGCCAATAAATATCGGAGTGAAGGTATTTAAAGGAATTGTTCTGCTATTGTTTGTATTACATACTGGCGGATTGGCGGTGCGATGGTACCTGTCCGGCCATGCCCCCTGGAGTGATGCCTATGAATCCATGATCTACGTAGCATGGGCCACTATGCTCTTTGGTTTGTTATTTGGTAGAAAAAGTGCCCTCACGCTTGCCTCCACAACCTTTGTAACGGCCATGATCCTAATGGTGGCACACTGGAATTGGATGGATCCGGCAATAGCTAACCTGCAACCCGTGTTGAACAGTTACTGGCTTATGATCCATGTGGCAGTTATAGTAGCAAGCTATGGACCCTTTGCCTTAGGGATGGTCCTGGGCTTGGTGGCTTTGTTCCTGATGATATTTACTACCAGTTCTAACCAGAAAAAGATGAAGCTCAACATTAAGGAGCTGACCATTATTAACGAACTTTCTCTGACCGTTGGATTGGTGATGCTTACCATCGGCAATTTCCTTGGTGGAATGTGGGCCAATGAGAGCTGGGGGCGCTATTGGGGTTGGGACCCAAAAGAAACCTGGGCCCTGATCAGTATCATGATCTATGCTTTTGTCATCCATATGCGCCTTATTCCGGGATTAAGGGGAAAATGGCTATACAACCTCATGTCTGTACTGGCTTTTGGAAGTATCCTAATGACCTATTTTGGAGTAAATTTTTACCTTTCCGGATTGCATTCCTATGCCAGTGGTGATCAAATCCTGAGTTTTCAATTTATTGCCATTACCTTGATAATTATTGGGGTTATAGCCTATTTCGCCTACAGAAAGAATAAAACGTATCGGTACAATTAAGAAACACAAGTAATAAGAATTATAACACGTAACGATTCAAAGTTATTTTACTAACTTTGAGTGTACATCAAAAGTATGAACTTCTTCAAAAAATTAGGCACTGGTAACTTTCTAATGTTACTGCTATGTGCGGTTATCATTATCGTTGCTGAGTATTTATTCTTATCTGGTGATCAGTTGCACGGTATTTTTGTTGGGCTTTGGGCCCCGACCTTACTAGGTGTAATGATCTATCTAAAACTTGTAGATGATGGACGCGAATGATATAATATTATGGTTTTCCATCGTCGTGATCGCATTGGTAATCCTATGGGCAGTTCTGATGATAAGAGCTTACGATAAAGTGGACAAGGAATAGTGGTTTCTTCAAATCAATGATTCTTTTGTGTATTCACATTTCAATAAAAGCATGAAAACAACTCTGAGGCTTGCAGCTATTTATAATGTACTTTGGGGTGCCTGGGTAGTTTTGTTTCCCAATCATTTTTTTGAGCTTGTTGGCATGGAGCGATTGAACCATCCAATGGTATGGCAAGGTATGGGTATGGTCATTGGGGTTTATGGTTTGGGTTACTGGTGGGCCTCTTATGATCCCATGAGGCACTGGCCTATTGTTGCCGTGGGATTTTTAGGTAAGATCTTCGGCCCCATAGGGTTCTTTTTTAATTACATTCAAGGTGATGT
Organism: uncultured Winogradskyella sp.; assembly: GCA_963966315.1. GTDB lineage: Bacteria > Bacteroidota > Bacteroidia > Flavobacteriales > Flavobacteriaceae > Winogradskyella_A. The sequence continues at coordinate 6,730 of CAWZYX010000115.1, forward strand.
ACCCTTTGCCTTCTTTTATACACTTAATACCAACGATTTTATCTGGTGGATACCGTTTTTCTTAATATTAAAAAGGGTCCATATGGAATACAAATGGCAACTAACTTAAAAAAGAATTTGAGAATTGCTCTGGTAGCATTTTATGTTGTTGCCGGAACCTATCATTTCATCAATCCAGCGTTTTATCATGGACTAATACCGGATTATCTGCCATTTCCCCGTATGATCAATTATCTTGCAGGAGGTATTGAACTGATGCTGGCACTGGGCGTTGCCATAAAAAAAACAAGGAGCATTGCAGTCATAGGATTAGTTCTTATGCTGGTGGTATTTATTCCCTCACATGTCTATTTCATCCGAATAGGCTCGTGTATCGAGAATTCTATTTGTGTTTCTCCCTGGGTTGCATGGTTCAGGCTATTGATCATCCATCCACTTTTAATTTTATGGGCCTGGGCCGTTAAAGATTAATCAAGAATGGAAATAGGACTTATCAGGTTATTGATCGATTTTGGCTTTATGGTCCTCATCTGGGCGGTACAATTGGTCATTTATCCGAGCTTTCAGTTTTACAATCCCGAAAATCTGTTTCGTTGGCATCGCTTATACACAAGACGCGTTACTGTAATCGTCTTGCCACTGATGCTTTCTCAATTGATGCTGTCTATCATTCAAATCCTTGTTGAGATTAATTTGTATACAGTAATCAGTCTCATCATTATCATTTCGTTATGGTTGCTCACTTTTCTCATTTTTGTACCTCTGCATCAACGTATTGACAGGGCCGAAGCTTCCGATCAGCCCTGCAGGGAATTAGTGAGACTTAACTGGATGCGTACCGCTCTCTGGACATCTTTATTTTTATGGTCTCTTTTTCACCTGTTCTAAAATTGAAAAATAATGTGCATCTTTGTGACATTATGATTGCATAAGTCTACTTCCGGTAAAATCAAAAGGCAAATCTCTAAGGACGTTTAGGAGGTTTTGTGATACACACTAACTAGTTCAACGATTTTAAAATGCAATCTTATTCTTTAAAACAGTTATTCCATTATTTCCGTCAGGCTGTTTCCGGAAAAGAACAAAGCTTTACTACGGGCAGTATTCGACGTGCGGTGTTTATGCTATCGGTACCCATGATCCTGGAGATGCTCATGGAATCTATATTCGCCATTGTCGACATCTTCTACGTATCTCAGGTAAATGTAAATGCCGTTGCCACGATAGGGCTCACCGAATCTGTCATTACGCTGGTGTATGCCATCGCAATTGGTTTGAGCATGGCTGCCACTGCAGTGGTGGCACGACGGATTGGTGAAGGCGATCAGAAGGGAGCTTCAAGAGCTGCCGTACAGGTCATCTTTCTGGGTATACTGGTCTCCATAGTGGTCAGTTGCATCGGAATTATTTACCCAAAAGATATTCTGGCACTGATGGGGGGAGAAGTCGAATTGATCGAAGAAGGCTATGGTTATACTCAGGTCTTAATGGCGGGTAATGTAACCATTATGCTGTTGTTTTTGATCAATGCAATCTTCAGGGGTGCCGGTGATGCGTCTGTGGCCATGTGGGCGTTGGTGGTTTCTAACGGTCTCAATATTATCCTGGATCCTTTATTTATTTTTGGTATTGGACCCTTCCCGGAATACGGTGTGATGGGAGCAGCGGTGGCCACCACCATTGGAAGGGGAGTGGCAGTTATATTTCAGTTATTAGTCTTATTTTATGGCTGGGGTCGCATCAGGATAGGTTTGCGGGATCTGGTCCTTCGTTTTCAGATCATGTTCAATCTTATGAAGGTTTCCTTGGGAGGAATAGGACAGTTTATCATCGGCACCTCTTCATGGGTATTTTTAATGCGCATCATGAGCGAGTTTGGCAGCGAGGTATTGGCAGGCTACACTATTGCTATAAGAATTATGATGTTTACCTTTTTACCTGCCTGGGGTATGAGTAATGCTGCTGCTACCTTAGTCGGACAGAATTTAGGGGCTAAACAGCCGGGCCGGGCAGAACAATCGGTCTGGAAAACGGGTAAATACAGTGCTATTTTTATGGGTGTGGTTTCAGTATTTTACGTGATTTTTGCTCCAGACATTATGCATCTGTTCACCCAGGAAGCCGAGGTAGTGCGACAGGGTGCGCTATGCCTTCGTGTGATTGCTTCGGGTTACATTTTTTATGGATATGGCATGGTGGTGATCAATGCCTTTAACGGAGCCGGTGATACTAAAACACCAACCTTTATTAACTTTATCTGTTTCTGGCTGTTCCAGCTACCTTTTGCCTATCTCATGGCCCTTGGGCTCGACTTTGGTCCGATGGGCATATTTCTGGCCATTACCCTGGCCGAAGTACTCATTGCTATCCTGGGGATTATTCTTTTCAGGCGCGGGAAATGGAAATTAGTTAAAGTCTAAGGACATCTAAAGCCTAAGCCGTATTTTAGTTTTTAATTTGAGAATTATGGCCAAGGCAAAATTTGGATTAAATACGGTGTGTACGCATGTTGGGGAGGTAAAGGATGAACAGTTCAAGGGTGCAGTATCGCCTATATATTTGAGCTCGTCTTACGAGTTTCTGGATGTTGATATCAAGCGCTATCCGCGGTACTTTAATACACCCAACCAGGAGTTCTTAGCGCAAAAGATAGCAGCTTTGGAACATGCGGAAGCGGCACTGATCTTTGGATCAGGAATGGCGGCTATCAGCTCCATGTTCTTGGCTTTTCTGAATAAGGGCGGTCATCTGGTGGTACAAAACCCACTTTATGGCGGTACGGTTACTTTTGTCCCTGTGTCTTTTCCGGCGTTCGGCATTGGGTTTTCGTTTGCCGTTGGCTTTCGCGTTGCTGCTTTTGAGGCGGTGCTTCAAGACAATGCCGGTC
>CAWZYX010000116.1:0-9564 GCA_963966315.1 uncultured Winogradskyella sp.
TAGTACTTCTTGATTTACCTCCTTGAATGACCTCTGTTTTATCATTTGAGCGTTTGAGCCATTTTTGTAGAGGATAATACTCAAAACTCCATCCCAGTAGTTTTAATTTGAGAATGACCAGTTCTACGTCATCAGATACCACCTTGGCATGGAATAGCCCTTTTGCTTGCAGGTAATAACTTTCAGTTTCTGTATTGATTACCAACAGGATGGGTATGAAGAGTAAATAGATTACTAATAGTAATAATACCGTAAGTGCCAATACAAGTACCATCAACATCAAATTTTCCCCGAAGTAATCAATAAAAACAGGTTGCTACAATGATGCATATCAATTTTATCCTATTATTAATGAAGGAGCATGAAAGGCAGCACTAATTAATAATCAGAATTAACTGTATTGCCTTGCTTTCCCGGTGATTTCGTCAATGTCCAGCATAAACATAATAGGCATTCCTTCCTTGTAAATTTTACTGGAAAATTCACTGAGAAAGTGCAGATCTTTACCCTCCTTTACCTTGATCAACTCCTTGACCCCTTCTGTGAATTTGTGTAAATTGATCTTGGCTGCACTCCCTTCAAATTCACGGTAGGTTCCCTGTACCTGAACAGACCGCCAGTTATTGACCGATTCAACCTCCGATATTCCTAATGATGCAGAGTTGTTTATGCGTAAAGCCTTAACCTTATGACCACTTCCGGAATATCCTAAAATACGATTATTGATCTCGTCGAAGTAATAGGTTATGGGAACCACAAAGGGTCTATTGAGAAATACATAGGACAAGTTACCAATGTAGTTCTTGGAAAGAATCTGGTAGCATTCGGACTTGTTTAAATTCAGAATCATAATTTCAATTTTATCTTTACTCGTATCTATTCCTGTCATTACCCCTTTTGTGCGAGGTCACTTTTAGGCCATACTCATTCATAAACTCACATAACTATATTGCTGTGAACGGTGTTGCCCTTATCTAAAAAGTTACACCAAACAAAGTTGCACTTTCAGAATTGAGTCAGAACCTGTTAATCAGATCTTGATAATATCTGTTGGTGTTTCTATTAATATTGCGGTATCTCCTCTCAGTGCAATGGGTTGTTTCATGATCTGCGGATTATGTTGAATCATTTTAATCCAGTCGTCTGTGGAGAGTTCGTGTTTTTGAAAGCGCTTCCTGTACTCAGGGTGCTCCTGATTCACCAGATCAGAGACTTTTAAATTCAACTTATTCGCTAATTCAACAATCTGGGTTCCGGTTAGCCGACGCTTCAAAATATCAAATTGCTGTATAGGGACACCTTCAGCCTTTGCATAGATCAAGGTTTGTTTCGCTCTAACTGATTTTGAGCTGAAAAAGAACGTAATCTGTCGTTTCGATGTGGCAATTTCACCCATGATTTTATAGTTTCTTAACGGACCATTTACGATTTTCATTGACAGTAGCTATCAAAGAATTTGATAAAAATTTTGATTTGATGGAAGGTGCTTTATCTACAAAGTCCTTCGAGAGAGTAATGTGAGTAGGTTCTTCAAATACATAATGAATGATGTCTCCTTTCGTATCAATTACCACTTCATTGTAGCTGTAATCGACCATTCCTTTATCCAGTACATCATTACGACCAAGTGTGTTCTTGTATAATTTGAGAACCAACGCCCGATCAGCTTCAAAATGGGTGGCATTGAGAAATTCGGGTTCGATGATGGTATTTCCCTTCCTGTCAATAAATCCGAAATAAGAAATACCCTCTTTTTCAATCGAAATAAGACATCGTCCGGAACTAAAAGCAGGGTACTGTTCTCCTCCTACGGTTTTTAAAACCAGATCCTCCCTGAAATTGACCACCAATACACCCTTCTGGTCTATAAATCCCCAGGAAGACCCTCGTTTGACTGCAGCCATCCCTTCATGAAAAGGCGATACGTAATCAAGCTCCTGGAGATCTTGAGAAAAACTGTTCAGTGGTATACAAAATACAATCAGATAAAGTGATAATAGTCGTCTCATGTCGCTCATTAATTTATGATGAATAACTTAAAGTTATCAGTTCAACAACTCTCCAACAATGATATTGGTCAATTATGTAAACTATAATTTTAGTTTAAAGCTTTTCATTGTTCCGACGCTTTGGATTGAAGCGCCGGTGATCAGACGGTTTAAAAAGAGTTTAAAGCGCTATTCTTTTCATTTCAAGATTTAACCTGGCTAGATAGTGTAATTCAGATTTATTGAGTTTAGCAAAAGCATATGCTAGTTCAGTACAACTACTGAGAATAAGGCTTCTGAGCTCTTTTGTGAATTCAGAAGAGTTATTTTGTAAATATCTTACAAAGCCGCGAAAGCAATCCTCAGCAGACCTTCCTTCTCGTTGAGCCTCATCAAACTCCTTCTCTATTTCTGCGATCATTTTCATGTCGTAATGAGACCATTGGGATTTCAAAAGAAGCCTCAGTCGATCGTTCTCCTCCGAAGCTATATTATTGTCGGAGAAGGCAACTGCAAAAAATAAATTTCCGATTTGCCTCGCCAGTTCAAACGATAATGGATGTGAAGATATCATCAGCTATGAATATAAAACAAAACTACATAACCACAGGTCTTCGGAGTATGATCTTCGTCAGGAGGACCACTCCATCAAGCATAATTTCGTATCTTTATTTAAGGTACTTTTCACCTAAGTGAATTTATGATAAATCAAGATCAGGAAATATTTAATATTCTTCTGGAATCCGTTTCAGAGGCAGTAATCATTATCAATGAAGAGCACAGGATTCTGGAGGTGAACAGAGTCGCAGAATCTATTTTTGGTTACAAAAAAAAAGAATTGATCGACCAGTCTCTTAACCTTCTCATCCCAAATGATTTTCATAAAGTACACAGAGGTTATGTCGAAGACTTCATTAAAAAAAACAAACACCGAAAAATGGCTAAAGCCTTAGAAGTTTTTGGCATTACCAAAAATGGCTCTACCATTCCTATTGAAGTAGAACTCAATCCCTATCAAATCTATAAGAAGACCTACGTCATGGCCTTGATCAGGGATATTTCGAAACAAAAGGAAAATGAATACCATCTCATGTTAAGGAGTAAGGCTCTTGAGTCTGCCAGTAATGGTATTTTAATCACCAATGCGTTAAAGCCGGATAATCCCATTATCTATTTCAATAAAGCCTTTTCTGAACTCACGGGTTATACAGAAGAGGATATCCTAGATAAAAATTGCAGATTCCTTCAAGGTACCGACAGAGATCAGGAAGCTCTGGATCTTTTAAGGAATGCCATAAAGAGAGGAGAAAGCTGTCTGGTGACCCTGAGAAATTACAGAAAAGATGGTACCCTTTTTTGGAATGACCTGTACATCACACCTATCAAAAATAAACGAGGTATCGTCACTAACTTTATTGGTATTCAAAACGATGTCACCGAACGCGTGAAAGCTGAAGAAGAGCGGAACCACCTTGCAAAGATCTTTAACGAATCCTTGAATGAAATTTATGTCTTTGACGCTTTTACATTTCAATTCTTAAACGTCAATAAGGGGGCCAAACAGAATATCGGCTATACCGAGGATGAGCTTTTATCCATGACCCCTCTGGATTTAAAAGTAGCCCGAAGCAAGACTGAATTTAAGTCAAAGTACATCAAACCCCTTCTAGATGGCGACAAAGAACGTCTGGAATTTGAAACCAAACATCAGCGAAAAGATGGTACTTCTTATCCGGTCAATGTCCACCTGCAGTTGTCTCATTTGGACCAAAGACCAGTATTTGTAGCAATAATTGCGGACATCACCGAACAAAAGAATTATCAGCGACAACTCGAAAATAAAGTAGAAGAGCGAACTCTCCAGCTACAAATGGCATTGAGCAAAGAGAAGGAACTCAATGAACTTAAAACCAAATTCCTGTCTCTGGTCTCTCATGAATTTAAAACGCCACTAAGTGGCATCTCTACTTCTGTGATGCTTTTAGAAAAGTACAAGGAATCCGAAGAACATGATAAACGACTCAAACACCTCAATATCATAAAAGATAAGGTGAATTTTCTCAATACCATCCTCAATGATTTCTTGTCAATTGAGCGCTTAGAATCAGGAACAGTTCATTACAAAACTGACCACTTTAAGCTAAGCAAAGTAATCAATGAAGTTGTTTACAATGCCAACATGCTTTTAAAAGAAGGACAAAAAATCAATTACCCTGACAATATCAATAATATTGAACTCTATCAGGACGAACGAATCCTGGAGGTCGTATTGAGCAATGTGGTGCTCAATGCTGTCAAATATTCGCCCGATCACACTCAGATTGACATTCGCGTCTCTACAACGGATGATTTTATATCCATAGAGGTGGAAGATCAGGGTATTGGTATTCCGGAAAAGGAACTGGACAATGTCTTTAACAGATATTACAGAGCTGAGAACGCTCTTCACATGCAGGGCACCGGTATTGGTTTGAACATCAGTAAAACGCATATTGAAAACCTGGGTGGTCGAATTGATATTACAAGTCATCTCGGAAAAGGTACCACCGTCATTATTAACATTCCAATTTCTAAACATGGCTAAAATACTGCTTATAGAAGACGATCCGGTACTCAGGGAAAACACAGCCGAATTATTGGAGCTATGCGGTTATAACATGATCACAGCTTCCAATGGTAAGGAAGGTCTAGAGCTCGCTCGAAAGAGAATTCCGCATGTGATTATTTGTGATATTATGATGCCTGAACTAGACGGCTATGAGGTGCTAAAGGAACTGTCCATAGATCATACAACAAAGATGATACCTTTCATTTTTCTTTCGGCCAAAACAGAACATCAAGATGTAAGGAAGGGAATGAACCTGGGAGCAGATGACTACATCACCAAGCCATTTACTGAAGATGAACTTGTCAGTGCCATTGAGAGTAGACTAGCTAAAGCTGCCATTCTTAGAGACCAGCAACTGGTAAACACGTTCTCTCCACGAGATGAGGAAGGATTGAAATCACTAAATGACCTCAAAAACTTCTTTGAAGACCATGGAGAAGAATTCTTCTACGAGCCCAACGATATCATTTACCGAGAAGGAGATCATGCCAACTACATCTATTTGATTTCGAAAGGAGCTGTGAAATGTCATAAACTGGATGAAGGTGGAAAAGAACTCACCACAGCTTTATTTAAAGAAGATGATTTGTTTGGCTATACTTCCTTTACTCAAAATCTTCCTCATCGAGAAACTGCTAAAGCCGTCAAAAAGACCCAGCTCTATGGAATACCCCTTCACGATTTACTGGAGATTCTGAACAACAACCACAGTTTGGCAATCTCCCTTATAGATCTTCTGACAGAGGATTTGTCTAGCCTAAAAGATCAGCTTCTGAACATGGCTTACAGCTCTGTCACCAAAAAGACTGCCGATACCATCATTCAATTCGCTGAAAAAATAAACAGAAAACCTCAGGACCCCATCAAGATATCGCGAAGTGATCTGGCCAGCGTAGCTGGTGTGGCAACAGAAACATTTATCAGAACACTGACCAACTTTAAAAAAGAAGGACTCATTAAATCTGAAGGGCGAAATATTGTGGTATTGGACCTGAAGCGACTCAAAAAAATCAGGTAAGAAAAGGCTAAGTTGATCGAGGTCATTTTAGATACCAAAAAAGGAATCTAAATTGGGTTTTTATATAATTAACGCCTTATGAAAAGTGTTTTACTACCCACTGATTTTTCTGAAAATTCATGGAATGCCATAAAATATGCTCTACGATTTTTCAAAGATGAGCCTTGTGTATTTTATTTACTTCATGTTCATACACTGGACCTCTCTGTTATCAACAGTCCTTCATACGGTGATCCCGGTATCGCTATTGAAGATGTATACACCAAACCGTCCAAAACACGATTACTTAGAATTCTGAAGCAAATTGCCAAAACACATCACAATAGTTTACATCATTTCTACACTACGGTCGATTTTGGGTTCTTTATCGATGTGATCAGAAAACACGTTGATGAAAAAGAAATAGATGTCATTGTTATGGGTACTAAAGGTGCCTCAGGACTTAAGAAAATGATCATTGGCAGCAATGCCGGAGATGTGATTGTAAAAGTTAAGTGTACCACTTTAATCGTACCTGAGGATGCATCTTTTAAAGACATTGAGGAAATTGCATTTCCAACAGATTTTTCTGCGTTCAACAATTATAAAACCCTTAAACCACTGATGGATGTTCTGGATCGATTCAGGTCCAAGCTCAGTATCCTGCATGTTGGCAAAGGTCTGAAAGAACTTAATTTAGACCAGCTTGAGAATCGGGAGTTGCTGCAGGATTTTTTTGAAGCCTTTAAGCATGAATTTTTCTTTCTATCTAACCCAAAACTGGAGGAGGCTGTGCAATGCTTCACTGAGAGTCGTGGCATTAGCATGATTGCAATGGTGGCAAAAAATCTGAATTACTTTCAACAAATACTCTTTCATTCCAGGACAGAGAGTATCTCATACCATACAAAAATACCATTTCTAGTATTACACGAAACAAATCAATAAGACCATGGACGTATCTTCAATTCTCGCTCAATTCTGGGGTTGGTACCTCATCATATTTTTTGTAATTCTCAGTTTTAATCCGAAACGTATCAAGCAGATTTTTGATGATTTGGAAGATCAGAAATTTTTGATACTAGCCTCATTTCTGGCTATTATCATTGGTTTGATCAACATCCTTGTTCACAATATCTGGGAGCCAAACTATAAATTGGTCATCACACTTATCGGTTGGATAGCACTTATTAAAGGAGTGCTGTTATTTACCTTTCCAAATCAATTCATCTCCTGGTTAAAAGTGAGCAACATTAAGTTCGTTCAAGTGGTTTATATATTACTACTACTCGTTGGCTTATTCTTGATTAATGAAGCCTATTTGATTATTCCTTACTGAGTTAAAATTGCACTCTGATACTGTAAATAAGGGTGCAAATACTATACCCGATTAATTATTGAAACTGATGCAGATCATTTTAAATTGATCCTTCACACGTTAATTTGGTGCAATAACTGAATGTTTAATCCTAAACAAACGTATTATGACAACGCTTGCAAAACCCAAAAGACGTAACAAAAGAATGGCGACACCGCTAAGTGAGCGGTTGTTCCCAACCATGAGAGAAAATTTTTGGACCCCATGGAACCAAAGATTCTTTGCACCTCATTTATCGAAATTAGATGAAATGACTGATATGAGAGACTTTTTTAACGGTGACTTTTTTGAAGAAGATAGTCTTATGCCTGCCATGAACATCAAGGAGCATGACCGCAATTTCGAAATTGAACTGGCAGCACCAGGGTTCTCAAAAGAAGATTTTAAGATATCCATCGAAGAGGATATTCTTAGAATTTCCGGAGAACAGCAAGGCAAAGAGGAAGAAAAAGAGGATGAATACACACGTCAGGAGTTCAGATACCGCACTTTTGAACGTTCATTGGCCTTACCCGAAACTATCGATTTCGATCAGGAGCTTAAAGCAACGTATAAAGATGGTATCCTTAAGTTAAATCTCTTGAAAAAAGAAGTGACTAAACCAACTCCAAAAAAAGTGATAGAGGTCATCTAAATCCAAGAACAGTGCAGAGCGTAGTAATAATTGCGCTCTGCCTTTCTTCAAAATCCACCACCATGAAAACAATACACACTAAGGCAAAATTCACCAAATGGTTAAGTGCAGACGATATGCACTTTGCCTCTAAAACATGGTTATCTGAATTGCAGTTTTACAAGGATGAGCAAATCTTCCTGGAAGACCTTATCACCGACTATACCTTGCAGTTAATTGATAAAAGCCACTTTAACGAAAGTAAAGCTATTGTTGCTCAGCTGACTAAAATAGTTGATGAAACCAAAGTACTGCTCAGCGCCGTTACCAAACATGAAAAATCACTCTCTGTAATGATTGATGATGTCGATCAAATAGATCTGGAAAAAAAGTATAAAGAAGAACACAGAAATCTTACAGAGCTTCTCGGTGAATTTAAAAATCGCTATCAGATCATTAAAAAGCGACTCTTTAAACTATTGCAAGAGGTGATGAAACAGGACAAACAAAAAAGATTACTAACCTAATTACTTTGTTTGACTAACAGGGATTTCTCAATCCATTTGACGCAATTGAGTATTTAGGTACTATGCACGCATAATTTTTATTTATTTACTATGCGTGCATAGTATTTTTTTATATATTTGGATTCCAATAGTTAAGCATGAAGGAAAAGACCATTGATTACGTATTGAGAACCACATGGTTAGCAGTGAATAAGATGTATAACGAAGAAGCTGCAAAATTTGAAACTACAATGGCTACAGGCTTTGCGTTACTCAGTATCGATCCTGAAAAGGGAACACCCTCCACCTCTCTGGGTCCTAAAATGGGCATGGAAGCAACCAGTCTCTCCAGAACACTTAAAACCATGGAAGAAAAAGGGTTAATTGAAAGACGTCCCAACCCCGAAGATGGACGCGGAGTGCTCATCCACCTCACAGATTTTGGACGTGAAAAACGAGCTTATTCCAGAGAACGCGTGATCATTTTTAATGAGGCTGTAAAAGCGAATATTTCAGAAGATAAACTGAATCATTTCTACGAGGTTGCAGAGGTGATCAACAATATGATATCGAATAAAAAAATATATAACCAAAAAGAACCGACTGTAAAATAATGAGTAAGAGACGTATCAAAAAAGTAGCGATCATTGGATCCGGTATTATGGGAAGTGGCATTGCCTGCCATTTTGCTAATATTGGTGTGGATGTGCTTTTACTGGACATCGTTCCGCGCGAACTGAATGACAATGAAAAAGCCAAAGGCTTAAGCCTCGAGGATAAAGCAGTGAGAAACCGTTTGGTAAATGATGCCTTGGCGGCAGCCCTGAAATCCAAACCCTCTCCTATTTACCACAAAAAATTTGCCGATCGAATTACCACGGGGAATTTACAAGACGATATTTCCAAAGTCAAAGACGTGGATTGGATCATGGAGGTGGTGGTTGAGCGCCTCGACATCAAACAACAGGTTTTTGAGCAATTGGAGAAACACAGAACGCCGGGAACCATCATTTCGTCCAATACTTCAGGGATCCCCATAAAATTTATGAATGAAGGACGTTCTGAAGATTTTAGAAAACACTTCGCGGTAACACATTTCTTCAATCCACCGCGATATCTGAAGTTGTTTGAAGTGGTACCTGGTCCGGACTGTATGCCGGAGATCACTGAGTTCTTAATGGAATATGGTGAAAAGTTCTTAGGAAAAACATCAGTTCTTGCTAAAGATACGCCCGCTTTTATCGGTAACAGAATTGGGATCTTTGGGATACAAAGCCTCTTTCATCAGGTAAAATCCCTTGGATTAACCGTAGAAGAAGTAGATAAACTAACCGGTCCTGTGATTGGCAGGCCCAAATCAGCAACGTTCAGAACGGTGGATGTTGTTGGCCTCGATACGCTGGTTCATGTGGCCAATGGCATCTATGACAATTGTCCGAACGACGAAGCCCATGAACTCTTCAAGCTTCCTGAC
>CAWZYX010000117.1:0-9342 GCA_963966315.1 uncultured Winogradskyella sp.
GGCTTTAGAAATGCTGGAATTTCCAGAGATCGATGCACCTGATTCTTTGGGTCAGGCAAGTCAAAATCTGCCGCTGCTTGCAGGACGATTAACAAAAAGTACTTCTTCAGGTGGTCGATTGATGCTCGGGGCATCACTATTTCAATTAAGATGGGACGGGCTTGAAGAAATACCTAATTCAACAGCTGTTGGTTGGGGATTTAGCTTTAGCGGGCGCGAATATTTTGGGAAGAATAAACATTGGTTTAGATGGATGGCCTCTTATGGCCAAGGCTGGGGGAGTCAAATCATTGCTACGCTTGGAACAAATGCCTCTGCGATTCTTGATTCAAATGGGAAACTGGAAACCATGCCAGCATGGAATCTAGGGACAGGGATTGCACTAAATATCTCACCAAAACTCGTTGGTAATTTCAATCTTAATTATTATTCCATTGACCCATCTGAGTTTAGAGATGAGACTAAAATGAAAAGCGGTTCCTCTGGGCATATCAACTTGATTTGGTCACCTTATAAAAAGGTAAATGTTGGCATTGAGTATATGAGGTTAGAACGTGTCAATGGTGATACAACCTCTGGTATTGGAAACCGATTACAAATGATGATAAAGTATATTATTTAAAAATAGAAGAATGAAAAATAAAAATAGATGTTTAGGGTTAATAACGTTGGTGGTGTTGTTTACTTGCGAAGTACCCGAAGATAGCGTTATAAAAGCGGTCGATGACACTAATGAAATATTGACGACAAACACATGGAATCTTAAGCAATTTAAAATTGAGGTAAGAAATGAAGATATTCCTCCACCCCTATTGTTCAATGCTACGAACGCTATATTGAATGCAGGTATTTACGATCTAGATGATACGGTCCTAGATGCTTCGGACATGCGGGAATACGAAGTAGAATTTAAGGACGATAGAACTATTATAACTAGAAATGGTCAAATTGATCTTTTATTAGAGGAACAAATAGGCACTTACTTTGTGTTTAATGAAAGAACAATTAGAATCACCTCAGAACAAAGTTTGAATTACAATTACATTTACGATAATGACACTAAAGAGTTGTCTTTAATTGCAACTTCTGAAACGGCAGAAAGGGTAATTAGAAAAATAAATGAGAAACTTCTTGATCAAGTTGCTAACCAAACACCTAATCAAATTGGGGATCTAATTGCAGGTCTACTATTCAACAATGAAGCGCTACAAACTTTGATTAACGATGTTGTTGTGGATGCGATATCAGGGCAATTAGAATTTATAAATGATTTTGACCCTGATCAACTAGCTGCTTTATTAGCTGCGGATATTAGAGAGGCACTAGAGCAAGTTGACTGGCAGCAAGAATTAACTATTTTAATTCTAAATCAACTTGAAGGGATCACCAATATCGACATTCAAGCAGTATCTGAAGCTATTGCAACAGCCGTTGTAGAAGGTATAAATGAACAACTTTCTGAAGAGCAGATCAACAATCTAATATTACCGTACATTGAGCAAATTGCAACAAATTCTGACCAAGTTTCCGAAGCAATAGCCACCTTGGTGGTAGATTTGTTTTTTGACGTATTTAATGAGGATAATATACAACCCATATTAGTAAATGCGTGGACACAATTTACAGAATTAGATGAGGCACAAATAGCTGAGATAGCAGGTGTCCTGACCACAGTGATAGAAGACTTATTTGTCAATGAAGAGAGTATTTCCAACTTAATTTTGCCATTTACGGAGCTCATAGATGATACATCTATTTTGCAAATGGGAGCACTGGCAACCCAGACGACAGATGCTATAGAAGACTTGGTAAATACTCTTAATGCAGAATTTCCAGATCTCAATCTAGAACCAGACTATGTTAGTATGCAAAATACCATTAGGTTGGCCTATATTGCAATTAAACCTGTTATAGCCATTACCGGTCCAGATCAAGCGGCAGACGATGTTGCCAATCTAATTATAAGTCAATTTTTAAACACGCAGAATCTTAATAACACATTTATTGCAGCACTTCAATTTTTACAGACTATAAACCCTGAAACAGCTGGTACTACTCTCACCCAATGGCTTTTAAGTCTTGAAGGTGATATTTCGCAAGTGCTTTATGAGCAAATTAGAGATCTATTAAGTCCAATTCTAGATAATTTAGACCCCGAGGCTACGGCATTAAGTATTGCTATAGCGTTAAATAATTTTATTTCTGATAATGTCACTCCGGAAGCAATTCAGAATCTAATTACTCCTTTGTTAGAAGAAATCATTCTTAACAATGCAGAGGTAGTTGCTAGTTATTTGGCAGAGCTAATTGTTAATCTAGATATCATTAAAGAAAATGTTACTGAAGAAGCTATTGCGCAAGCTATTTTACCCATACTCCAATCTATTCAGGATACTAATGTTGAAGAAGTAGTGCAAAATCTTATCAATGCCATAGTTGACGCTGGTGTCTTTGAGGATGTAATTACCGAAGAACGGGTATCAGCCATCATCTCCTTTTTGATTTATAAGTCTTCTTGGGATAATGTATTAATTGCGAACAATTTTGAAGAAATATCAATAATATTGAGCCATGACTAAAAACATTCATAAATTTATAATCAGTTCTCTATTTCTACTAGTGTCCACAACGATGCTTTACGGACAGGTGACTAATCTCTCTATTTCTGATAGGATGGAAGCCTATACAGATAGTTTAAAGCGAACACCCTATGAATGGCATTTGCCCATCATGGGCAAAAAAATAAGAGAATTGGGATTTGATATTCCTTATCCTAACGGGATTTCATTTAACTATGCCTTTTCTAAACAAGATCTCCTATTAAGTGATGCCTTTGTTGGTTTTGAAGAAGATGTGCTTATTCCTATTGATGGTATTGCACGTTTTAGAAGTATTAGTTCAGAAGTAAACGCTTATACGGCACGTTACGATTTTTGGTTATTACCTTTTTTAAATTTTTACGGAATAGTAGGAAGCGTAAACGCAAAAACTAATGTACAAGTGGGCCTTCCTTTAGAATTGGAATTCAACACCAAAAGAAATACTGGTCTGGCCTATGGTTGGGGGACCGTTTTGGCAGGTGCCGTTGGTCCAATGATAGTATCAACCGATTTTGCCATGGTATGGACTAAGATGAAAAACTTGGATCAGGCCAACAGATCACTTGTTTTTAATGTAAGGACAGGTTATTTGTTCCATTTTAGAAAACCAGAAAGAAACTTGGCACTGCTAGTAGGAGCACAATATTTAGGCATTAATAGCGAGGGCAGTGGTAAATTAGAATTGATCAGTCCTTCCGACAAAGATAGGCTTCTTGGCCAATTAAATGGCTGGTATGATGATCTAACCGATAGGGAACAAGAAGTTTTGGACCCCCTATACAGCGGGCTTTCCGATTGGCTCTCTAGCGGAGAGTCAACGGATCTTTATTATAAGTTTAATAAAAGATTTATATCGCCTTGGAGTATGAATGTTGGTATTAATTTTCAATATAACAAACGTTATACGTTAACCAGTATTTACAGTTTTGGAAGTAGAAGTCAATTAATTTTTGGTCTAAGCTATCGTTTTGGATATAAAGGAAAAAATTGGCTTAGTGGATTGACATTATAAAAACAAACTATATCTGCCTGTAATAGGAATTACGACCATTCTTTTTTTTAATTAGCTTCCACCCGTAGAACATTAAAAACGAAGTGCAATATTTGGGGGTTTTATAAATTTTTAAGCAGATGTATAGTTCACAACTATATAGGCTTGGGCTATAGTCGCAAGACAATCCTTAAATTTAAGTTATGGTGTTAGCATTGATAAAACCAATACGACATAAAAGATTTATTTTTTTAAAACATTTTAAGATATCAAATGTTGAAACAGCACTTGCATTCCATTTATAATATTTTTGTCCTGCTTTTTCTAGGTTTGATTGGTTCCTTCAGCAATGCCCAGGAAGAATCAAAACCACAGAAAAAAGTAAATTTTGCGGGTGTTCCTGTGGTTAATTATAGTAATGCTACCGGATTTAGTCTAGGAGCAATGGGACAGGCTTTTTATAAAATAAGTAAAAAAGACAGCATATCGCCAGTATCTTCTTCTGGTATTTTTGCCATGTATACAACTAATGGCACCTGGTTTGGGGCGTTATTTCAGCGCTTATATATCAATGAAGACCGTTGGAGAATTCTTGCAGCAGTAGGATCTGGCAATATCAATTATCAATACTTTCAAGAAATCCCAGTTTTTGGAACTGGTGGTTTTATTGGCTACAACACCCAAGCTAATTTTGCTATGCTTAAAGTAGAGCGCAAAATAATAGGGAAACTCTATTTTGGGTTATTAGGTATTTATTCTAATTCTAAAACCGTTTTTGACCTTCCTGAATTTATTCCACCCAGTTTATTAACAAACCAGAGAAGTATGAACTCTGCTGGATATACTCTTAATTATGATAAGCGCGATAATCAAATAAATCCCTATAGCGGATATAATATAACTTTTAGAAATAATTTTTATCGCGACTGGATAGGCAGTGATGACAAATTTGAATCTTATAATTTCACTTATAATCACTTTATTCCTATTAAATCATCTAGAGATATTATTGCCACCAGATTTCATGCCGCAATAGCAACAGGAGATGTGCCTTTTCAAGGACAGAATGTAGTAGGCCAGGATGACATTAGAGGCTATACAGAAGGGCGTTACCGAGATAATCAAGTCTATGCGTTGCAAGCAGAATATCGCCATCGTTTTAAAAATAAATTTGGTATGGTAGGATTTTTTGGAATGGCTACTGCTGTTGAGACACTTTCGGATCTTAACAAAGCACCATTTTTGCCAGGTGGAGGATTTGGGATACGCTATATGGCTATAGAAAAACAACGAATTAATATTGGTATTGACGCCGCCTTAGGAAAAGACGATTGGGGAGTCTATTTCAGAATTGGTGAATCTTTTGGAAGGTAATTATAACAATAAATAGAATTGAGGTATGAAACTTAGTATAATTTTAATGTGGATTTGTTTGTTGTTCTGCTCTCATATAATTAGCGGGCAACAGGACACCATACCAACCAAAAAAAAAATAAGCTTCCGTGACCCAGTGGATGGAGCTTTTGACGTGAGTTCTTTTCTTTTAGAGCATAATGGGGTTCTACCGATAATTATTCCTATTACCGAACCTGCTGTGGGGTATGGTGCAGGTTTAGCTGTACTGTATTTTCATAAACGCAAAAAAAAATATAAAACCTATGTGGCACCCGATGTTTCAGGAGTGGTTGGACTATATACGGAGAATAAAACATGGGGGGCCGGTGCCTTTCATGCACATACCTTTGGAGAAAATAGGGTCCGCACTTTAACAGCAGTTATAAAACCAAATCTTAAAATCAATTACTACGGGAATAATAGTGAAATTTTAGCCAAAAACCCTATCGGTATTGATTTAGACTCCTGGCTTTTTTATCAAAAAGCCCAAGTGAGAATTGGCAACTCGAAATTATATGTAGGAGGTGCCTATACCTATTTAAATTCGGCGGTTTCGTTTGAAGAGATACCAAATAGACCATTGCTAAATTTAATTTTAGAAAGACTAAACACTAACTCTATAATTAGCTCCATAAAGCCTATAGCTACCTATGATAGTCGTAATAATACTTTTACCCCAACAAAAGGAATTATGGCAGAAATAGGTCTAAATTATAGTGCTACATGGTTAGGCTCAGATGATAATTTCAGTACTATGACTACTGATTTTTTCTGGTATTTACCCTTAACGGATAAATTACATTCCAAATATCGTTTTCAGGGTAGTTTTTTGTTTGGTGATGCGCCTTTCTACGCTTACCCATTTATAGATTTGCGAGGAATAGCCTCCATGAGATATCAAAATGACACCACTTTAGTAATAGAAACAGAATGGAGTTACAATATATACAACAGATGGTGGCTTACCGCTTTTGGTGGGACAGGTAAGGCTTTTTCGGATTTTAACGCCTTTGGTTCTGAAGACTGGGTTTACAATATAGGAACAGGATTTCGCTATAGATTAGCAAGACAATTAGGTGTCAATATGGGAACTGACTTTGCATGGGGGAATGGTAAAGATTTTTGCCTTCTATATTGTCTTTGGGACATCTTGGTAAGTTAGGATAGGGAATTTAACTATGTGAAAAAAAAGTCATTTTTATGCTTTTGAATACAATCTAGGCTAATTCTCATGCAATTCAAAGTTATTAAGCGTGTATGAAAAAAATTATCACTTTAATTTTATTAGTAATAAATCTTGGTGTGACCTCAATTTTAATCGCACAAAACGAGAAACCTAAAATAGCACTAGTTTTAAGTGGAGGTGGGGCAAAGGGAGTGGCACATATTCCTGTTCTACAGGCTCTGGATTCGTTACATATTGTACCCGATATTATAGTGGGGACCAGTATGGGTAGTGTGGTTGGCGGCTTATATGCCATGGGCTACTCTGGAGATGAAATTGCCGATCTAATCAAAACAACAGAATGGAATGATTTACTTTATGAAAACATACCGTTCAATGATGTGAGTGTTGAAGAGAAAAGCGAATATGAAAAGTATTTAATTGGGTTGGATATTATTGATGGTGCACCTAAGACAACAGCATATCTTTTGAATGATCAAAATTTAAGATTAAAACTAGCTTTATTAAGCGCTCCTTTTCGTAAGGATATGGATTTTGATGAGTTACCAATACCTTTTAGATCTGTAACCACAGATATTGTAAATTTAAAGGAAATTGTAATTGATGAAGGTTCAGTAGCTAAAGCTATGCGTGCCAGTATGTCTATTCCCGGAGTATTTGAACCTGTAAAATATAAAAACACCATCTTGTTAGATGGTGGAATACTGAATAATTTCCCCACAAACGTTGCCAAGAATTGGGGGGCAGACATTATCATTGGAAGTGATGTTTCTGGAGCAGCAGAAGATGTTGAAAGCCTAGATAATATTTCCAGTCTTCTTTTCCAAACAGCAATGCTTCAAAATTTTAAGATATACCCTTCAAATAGGGCATTATGTACTATTGTGATTGACCATGTCGCAAATTTAACTTACTCAACTGGCGATTTTAATAAAACAACTGAGCTATATGAAGAAGGGAAAATTGCAACAAAAGAGAAAATTGTAGAATTAACAGAACTAGGCAATCTAGTATCCCCCTTTAAACAAAAAGAAGTAGCGCTACCGGTTTTTAAAGATAGTTTTGAATTTGAAAAGATAAGCTACAAAAACGTTGACAAGGATAATTTAGA
The DNA here is from genome assembly GCA_963966315.1 of uncultured Winogradskyella sp. Classification (GTDB taxonomy): domain Bacteria; phylum Bacteroidota; class Bacteroidia; order Flavobacteriales; family Flavobacteriaceae; genus Winogradskyella_A. The sequence continues at coordinate 7,284 of CAWZYX010000117.1, forward strand.
ATTACTTAAGAGTAGAATGGGTATAGAACCAAATCAAGTCTATTCTTCAGAAGAACTAGGTCAGGCTGTGACAAGATCTATGGGTACTGATATTTTTAGAAAAATTTATTTTGATTTTTACACTAATAAGCAACAAGAACAGCTAGTAATAACAGGTTATGAAAAATCGAATCATCGGCTTAATGCTTCACTACATTATGATTTATATAGAGGAATAGGTTTAATTGGAAATTATACAGGCAGAAATATTTTGGGGGAAGCATCAAGAGTGCTCGTTACCTTGGATATTGCAGAACAACCAAAGGGAATGATTCAATTACAAAAAAACTTTGGTGACAAAAAACAATGGTGGTGGCGTTCTGAAGGTATTGCCAAACAACTTAAGCAACTTGTTTTTATCAATGGACAATATGCAGATGACTTTAAGGAGAAATCTATAAAGTTTAGAAATCAAATAAATAGAAATGTTAATCCCCTTAAAAGTTATATAGGTCTAGGCTTTAATTATGAGTATTTAAATATTGATCCATCAACGGGTTCAGAGGTAAGAGATAACATCCTCTTATTAAATCAATATTATGCGTCATATTTTGGCCTTGATGCCCATTTTATTAGTAATACCCTAGATAAGGTATTTTATCCAAGAAAAGGGAATAGTATAAGTGCTACCGTGAACAGATCTCTTAATCAGAGGGTAAGTATTTTCTATTCAGACCCCGAACAAACCAATCTTACGGGACTCGATTACGGTTTTACAAATATTCAAGCTAATTATCACAAAAGAATACCGCTGGCAAAGAAGGTTACCGGTATTTTTGAAGCGTCGATGGGATTTACTATCGCTGATAGTGATTCTGAAAATGAAATTTCATTTTATAATGCAGGTTTTCCGCAACTGTTTTATTTAGGTGGTAACTTACCATTACAGAGGATAAATACATTTGCATTTCAAGGACTTCAGGAGGATGAAGTAATTAGCAGCCAATTTATCCTTGTTAAATTAGCTTCGCAATTTGACGTTTTTAATAATTTTTATATTAGCCCCAATATTAATATTGGAAGTATTGGCTTTAATGACTTGGAAGAGTTTTCAAAAAATGCATTTAATCCTAAGGGTAGTTGGCAAGTTTCCGACCAAACAAGTCTTCTTTTGTCCATTGGAACTATGGTTTCCTATAAATCCATATTAGGACCTATAGATTTAAGTATGTCCTGGACCAATGACATCAATAAAGTAAGGGGGTTCCTCAGTATAGGTATTCCCTTTAATCGTTAATTTGATCATAGCATGTAATAAACAATTGAAAAAACTGCGCATATTGCACTTTAAAAACTTTGAGTTTTTTGCGCAGGTCTTTCTTTTTCCGATGGATGGCCTCTTATGGACAAGGCTGGGGAAGTCAAATCGTTGCTACTCTTGGAACAAATGCCTCTGCGATTCTTGATCCAAATGGAAATCTGGAAACAATGCCAGCATGGAATCTTGGAACTGGAATTGCTTTGAACCTTTCACCTACGTTGGTCACTAATTTGAACGTAAATTGGTACGCCATCGATCCTTCTGTCTATCGTGATCCAAAAAAGATGAAAAGTGGTGAGTCTGCTCATGTGAACTTAATCTGGTCTCCCATCAAAAATGTGAATACCGATGTAGAATTCATGATTTTACGTCGGACCAATGGAGATGATAGCTCAGGTCTTGGGAAACGGCTTCAATTGATGATTAAATATTTGTTTTAGTATAAGGTATGCCCTTACACATCCATACACATTGCCAAGTCGCTTAAAAAAGCCAACCCACATACCAAAACTTGTCAAAGAGTATGGCTGCCAAACACGCAAGGATACATCGGATGATAAAGCACGAAAACACAACACACAATAAAATGCATTGGCTGCTCAGTGGCACGGGAGATAAGAACGTAAGCCGCTTTTTTGTATATTGCTAATCAAACTTAAAGCGATGCAACGCCAACGACATCTTATTGCGGGAACGTTGTGCTTCATTATGACCCGTCCTGAATAAAGGCTACATAATTTTAAACATTATGTACAAAAA
>CAWZYX010000118.1:0-9269 GCA_963966315.1 uncultured Winogradskyella sp.
GGTCGTCTAATTTGATTATCGTTGATGGCATACCCCACATTATCATTGAAAATAGCTATTCCAATTCGACCCACCCCTTCTCCGGTGGGGAAACCACTCTTCTCGGTAGAGACCAGCTCCCATGTTTCTCCAGCGTCGGTGCTTTTATAAATACCAGAGCCCTCACCGCTTCCTGAAAAGTTCCAGGCCTTACGGTCCTTGGTCCAGGCCGTGGCAAACATGGTATTGTAGTTATCAGGACTATGCCTAATATCAATGATTCCTGAAGTTTCATCTACAAAAAGGGTTTGGGACCAGCTGGCTCCTCCATTCGTGGTCTTATAAACTCCACGCTCGGCATTGGGCGAGTACAGACGGCCAGTTACCCCCACAACCACCACATCAGGATTATCCGGGTGAATAAGAATGCGGCCAATATGGTGTGAATCCGGTAGCCCAATGTTGGACCAGTTTTCTCCGTTGTCTGTGGTCTTCAATATCCCAATCCCAGCATAGGACGATCGCGAAGCATTGTTCTCTCCAGTGCCTACATAGATGGTTCGGGAGGGCCAGTGCACCGCAATATCGCCTACGTTCTGAGTAGCTGCATTGTCCATGATTGGATTAAAGGTGGTTCCGTTGTTGGTCGTATGCCACACCCCTCCTGAGGCATAGGCTACATAAAACTCTGAAGGCATCTCGTGATTGACATCCAGGTCCACTACTCTACCGCTCATAATGGTGGGGCCAATGTTCTCAAATGGCACGTTTTTGACCAAGGAACTGGTGGTCATTTGAGCCTTCTCTTTTAAGGCTCTTTCAATTAGGTCTGCTGATGTTGCCGGCTGTTGTGCAGCTGAGAAAAAACCGCATACGCAGACCAAAATGATACTGTAAAAATATTTCATTTCGGGTTGGTTTTAAGGAGGATGAAAATAGGATTTTTTGCTCAGAAAATAGCGAATTATAATAGTTTTAACGCTTCATAATGCTTTCTTATTTCATTTTTTAAATGCCTGTAAAAAGCTTAATTTTATTCTCTGTTTACAACCTTAATTGGATTTACCAGAATAAAAAATTTAAAAGCCGTTCGAAATGAAATACTCTCAAATAGACAAAGACCTCTTTATCAAAAACCGAAAGGACTTTATGTCCCACATGAAACCCAACAGCCTGGCCATTTTTAATTCCAATGACATCTATCCCGTCAGTGCGGACAGTACCCTTCCTTTTGCACAACACCGGGATATTTTTTACCTCAGCGGGGTGGATCAGGAGGAAAGTGTTTTGGTCTTATTCCCAGACTGTCCAAAGGCCAAGCACAAGGAGATCCTGTTTCTAAAAGAGACCAACGACCATATTGCTGTTTGGGAAGGAGAGAAACTCACCAAGGAAAAAGCCTTTGAAACCTCAGGCGTTAAAACCGTCTACTGGTTACAGGAACTGGAGAAGATCTTGTTTGAACTGATGACCCAGGCGGATACGGTTTATATCAATACCAACGAACATTATCGAGCTAATGTAGAGACAGAGACCAGGGAGGCCCGTTTTGTGAAATGGCTCAAGGACAAGTATCCTGCACATGAGGTCGCCAAAAGCAATCCTATCCTGCAGGAGCTGAGGTCGGTAAAGGACCCTATAGAACTAGCATTGATGCAGCAAGCCTGTGATATCACGGAAAAAGGATTTCGCCGAGTTCTGCACTTTGTAAAACCTGGTGTTTGGGAATTCAATATAGAGGCGGAGTTCATGCATGAATTTCTCAATAATCGATCCAAGGGCTTTGCCTACACACCTATTATCGCTTCCGGGAATAATGCCAACGTACTGCATTATATTGAAAACAATCAGCAGTGTAAAGATGGAGACCTTATTCTGATGGACGTAGGGGCCGAATACGCCAATTATTCCAGCGATATGAGCAGAACCATTCCTGTAAACGGTCGCTTTACAAAGCGGCAGAAGGAGGTGTACAATGCAGTTAACCGCGTGAAGGACGAGGCCACCAAACTACTGGTTCCAGGCGCCTTCTGGGAAGAATACCATGTGGAGGTTGGAAAACTGATGACCTCAGAATTACTAGGATTGGGACTCCTTGATAAGGCCGATGTGCAGAACGAAAATCCGGACTGGCCAGCCTATAAAAAATACTTTATGCATGGCACCAGTCATCATATTGGTTTAGACACTCATGACTATGGTCTACTGCACGAGCCCATACAGGAAAACATGGTCTTTACTGTAGAACCTGGAATTTATCTGCCCGATGAAGGGTTTGGTATTCGTTTGGAAGACGATGTTGTGGTGCAAAAAAGTGGGGAGCCCTTTAATTTGATGCGCAACATCCCGATAGATGCTGAAGAGATCGAGGATATTATGAACACTTAGGAAAAAAGGGAGCAGTATTTAAACAGATCATCCTAGATATGAAAATCTATAAAATTGTTTATTACATCAGTACAGGTTTATTCACTGCCCTGATACTTTTTTCAGTGTCCCTGTATCTTTTCAAAACAGAAGAAATGGCTGCTGGCTTCGATAGCTTTGGCTACCCTGCATACCTCATTTACCCCCTGGCGGCTGCTAAATTCATGGGCCTTTTAGTCCTGTGGTTTTATAAAGGAAAAGCCGTAACGGAATGGGCCTATGCCGGGTTCTTTTTTAACGTGGTACTGGCTTTTTTCGCGCACTACATGGTTGGCGATGGTGAACAAACAGGGGCCTTACTTGCTTTTCTATTGCTGATGACTTCCTACTGGTCCTATAAAAAATGGTTCTAAATGAGTACTTATGGCATGAAACTTGAACTAGTTTTGTAAATGAGTTAATAAATGAAATTCATATTTTTTTCCTTACTGATAATTACTGGGACTAGCAGTCAGTGTAGCACTATTGATAAGCTTTCGACTACCGATGAAGTAGTGGCCTTTGTAAAAGCGAACTACAATCAAATCCAAGGTACTGAGGCCGAAAAATTTAAGATCAAGACCACAGCAGTCTTGTCCAGGGAATTAGAATGTCAGGGGATTTTTAAAAAATGGGATATTCACAATTGGGAAAAAGCAGATCTGAATAATGATGGATTGACCGACTTGCTCCTCATCGCCGAATGGTACGGACCCCAACCTATTGTAATTCTGGATCGCGGTGATGAAACTTACGACTTTATCAAATTAAAAAACACCCCTTTTGAACCTTGCGAATTGTTCAAGCCCATTAACATAGAAGGTAAGAACCACTTGAAATCATACGGTCGAAAATCAAGCCGCTCCGGTCTTACTGCTGGTATCCCCAACTACCAAATAGATACATTAAGTTTCTTTAAGAACACTCTAGTACGCTACAATCCCAAACCAAAAAACGAGGCTATATCCAGTATCAAAGTAACAACCACTCAGTGTTTTGGACTCTGCCCTGTTTTTAGTCTTGAACTCACAGCAGACGAGATGGCCCAATTTAATGGGATGCAAAACACTCCGGTAATTGGTAAACACAGTTTTAAACTACAGCAAGACACGTTTAAAGACCTTGAGGATTTACTGAACTACATGGATGTTGAGCATTTAAAAAGCAACTACGCAGTGGGTTGGACCGATGATCAAACCGCTACACTAACCGTAACCTTTGCCGATGGCCGTGAGAAAACGATCGTAGACTATGGGATGCAAGGAACACCGGGCTTAAAGGCTGTGTTTCGAAAAATGATTGGTTTGGTTCAGAGTATGAATGCCGAATAGTTGTTCTATGTTATGTTTGGACAGAAAATCATCCAAATCTCTTATTTCAGGGTTCTTTAAAAAAGAATCGCCGTATACCAGTGTTGGGAATTTCAGCTTCCCATCATAAAAGGTCCTTACCCGTTGTTCTGCAATGAAATTCTCCTATAGATATTTCATGACCTCTAGATAATTGATGGCATGGGCCTTAGTAATATTCAAGTGATGAGATACTCTATTTTATACTGGATCATTAAAAACTTTTAAATGACTTTGCTTTTTGACTTGGATTATCGTAACTAAGTAACAGGATCAGCGTCCAATAAAAAAACAAACTATGTCACTAACAAATCTTAAAAGTTTTCCACAGGCCTCCTCTAAGTTTGGCTCCAGGATAAACCACTTCAAAAAGCTACTGGACGAGCTGGCCCAAAGGAACCTTCCCGATCATATCATTACCTTTATCAACACACAGGTAGCGGCCATCAACGAATTAAAAGGCAGCGATAAAAGAGACGGTCGCATTGTCCTAAAATGCCAACAAAATATCCTGCGCAAGTTGGAAAAAGAACTTAAGATCGTGCCTAAAAACTACTACCGCAACCTATGGATGGCACTGGGCATGTCCGCTTTTGGCATCCCCATGGGAGTGGCCCTTGGAGCGAGCCTGGGTAATATGGCTTTTATAGGGGTAGGTATCCCTATTGGCATGGCCATTGGTATGGGTGTAGGGTCCGGTATGGATCAAAAGGCTGAGAAGGAAGGCCGGCAGTTGGATTATACCGTAAACCCCTAATCTCGGAAGCATTCAAAGACTGGATTTCTCAATTCTAGAATTGGAGACCAAAGAGCTTAATCTTAAGAGCAACTGATAACTGCAAAGGCGGCCAATGACCGCCTTTGTATATGTTTATCTTACAATCAATTTTTTTGTAACCGTAATGTCATTATTGAGATAGCATTTCAGTATGTAAACTCCATTTTGCAAGGAGCTGATATCTAATTGCTGCACATTGGAGTAGTTGACAGACTTAACTTCCAAAACCAACTTTCCAAGCACATCGAAAACCTCAATAGAACCGTCTAAACTGGCAATAGACGGCACAAATAGATTCACAACGTTCTTAGCAGGATTTGGGAATATCTTTAATTCTGTCGCCTTCATACTAATGTCCTCTAATCCTAGTGAGGCGCCTGAGATAGGGTTAGAAAAAGTAACTTCAGACACTCCATTTGTATAAATACCCTCTATTGCATATCGGTAAAACTCAGCAGGATCTGCTCCTGAAACAGTATCACTGAATTCGGTTCCCACCACAACGTTTTGATTCAATAGCTCCCATTCTGAGATATCCGGAAAAGTATCTGCTACTCCTCGGTATACATTATAAAACACCTCTTCACCATTGGTGACTGGATCATCTTCTGTTAAGGCATTCACCCTCAACAAAAAGGCTGCCGTAAAACCATCAGGAGCATTAATAAAACTCGAAAACAAAGTTGTAGCTTCTCCAGGGAATTTAATTACGGCTCCATCAAACATGCCTTCTTCCGAGAATTCAATAGCCAAAGAATTTGTGCTTTCAGGATTGTCCTGCCAATGAACCATGACTGCTATCAATCCAGAGACCGTAATATTTGGAATATTCACAGTCTGCTCCGTATTCTGCTGGATGAGAAAAGGTTCGCTGGTGGCAAGAACCTCATCACTAGCCAGATCAATTACATCAACAGTTACAAAATCGGTTGCATTTTGAAAAACATCTGTTCTAATCTCTACGCTATTAAGTGTTGTTGGCTCTTCAAAATTAAAATAGTTTCCTAACCACACGTTTTCGTTAGGCTCATTAGTAAAGGAATTCGAAATAAAACCAGAATCGTATCCTAATTTATCTTTCCTGCTTTTTTTCGGGCTTGTCCAACTAACCAGAGGATCTCCGCCATCACTATCTACTCCTACAAGAATTGGACTTATAAATTCCTCTTCAAGGATAATATCTCCAAGATCGATATTAGAATCGACAGGGCTTAATTCAATCATTTGAGTGAAATATCCATACATGCTGACCTCTATCTTATAGTTAAAGGTTCCGTATACCGATAAAAATGTAAACTCCCCATTTGCATCTGAAGACGTCGTTTCTTCAAGAGTTCCGTCCTCCAGAATTAAGTTCAGTGTAACGTTCTTAAGGGGTGCACTGATATTATTATCTCCGTAAACTACACCGGAAACTTGCAATTCCAACAACTGATCCAGACTGATGTTAACTTCCTGATTTGTTTCAGACAAAACAACCTCTACAGTTTTAGACTCGTATCCCTCGGAACTGATTGTAAATTCATAGCTTCCAAAAGGGAGGCTTTGAAACTGGTAATCTCCATTTGTGTTGGTGGTGGTATTTACAACAGCTTGATTAAGTTCGATACTGGCATTATTGATCCCTTCTCCATCGCCAGAATCGGTCAATGTACCAAACATAGCAGAAAAATTATTGGCAGGGTCTATAACAAATCGTGTAAATACGTAATCCGTAATACTAAAAAACCCATCCGGAGGGGTATTTGGATCCAAATCAAATACGTCTAGCGAACCAATCGTCCGCACCGGCCCTTCAGCGGTATTCGTTGTATACATCCTGAAAATAGAAGGAGGCCATTCAGGATCGTACTGGTAGTTCTGAATTATCACATTATTAATACCATTTAGTAAAACAGGTTCGTCAAAAGGAATATAAAGTTCGTTATCTCCACCCGGAAAAATATCGACTACACCATCAAATACAAGTTGAAGGTTATCCTGGTCATCCCATCCTGCGGACATATTCTCCCTATCCGTTTGACTTATCCACACCTTAAGTGGGTATTTTTTAATATCTGTTGAGGACTGTAAATTTTGGTAAGTATAGGTCATCCCATAAACATATCCTGCAGCATTGATCTCGTCCTGATAGTAAAATAACTGGGTGAGATCATCTTCACCTAAAGAATTTGTGTTGCCGTTGGGCGAAAAGGGGATCCCTGGACTTGGTAAGTCCTTAGATCCAATTTCAGCAAGAACTGATGTTTCTGGAACGACTCCAAGCATATAAATAAAGGAGGTGTTGTCCACAGTGTTCTCATCGTCGGCATATTCAATTTCAAAATAGATCTTCTTGGCCCCTAGCTCTATGAAGGTATAGTTCACTGTAATAGTTTCCTTTTCCCATGGTTGGATAATCTGTCCACCGTAAGTAGCCAATAAATTCCCTCCTTCATCTTTCAGTAAAATGGAATACTCTCTACCAAAGAGCGTGGTGGATCCAGCATTTCTAAGGGTTATATCAAAACTTTCCGGGGTGTTAAGACGGGCGATAAAATTGGATTTTACATCAAGCAATCGGGCATCTTTCTGGTATTGGTATAAGGAGGCATCAGAAGAAAATAAATCAAATTTTGAGCTTCCATAACTTCCGTTTGGTAAACTTAATATTCCTATTCTATTGGCACCAGCGGCTGCCGATATATCGTATACTCTGTACTCCCAGTTATTAAAGCCTTCACTGGGTTCAATTTCTGAAATCGTGTTAACTTCTCCAGTCTCTTCATTTTTCCAGATCAGTGAGGCATTGATAGGGCTTGCCAAAGCTGACTGAATGTAAAAACCAAAAGTATCTCCTTCTTTTATGTCCAGCAAAGGTGTAAAAATGGTATCTGTCACCACTCCAAAGTAATTGTCATCGACAAGGTTTGAAATATAGTATTCACCTTCAACAGCCTCACCAAAATTGCTTCCATCCCTTACATTAAACTCCATGGTCCACCCTTCCGGAGGAAAGCTTGTGCCTTCAAAACTTTCCACAAATGTATTTACATAGACCTGAGCCAGGTACTTGTCATTGGCATCATTTATATCTCCAAGGGCATTGAGCTCAGTGTTTATTTGATAACTACCTGAGGTAAAATTATAGCTGCCCAGAACGACTTCCGTGCTCTGCCCTGGTTGTAAATTAAAATTATCGTTCGAATATTGATTTTGCTCAATCTCATTAACAGACCAATTGATGAAAATGCGACCAATCGGATTCTCCCCTTGATTGGTCACCAAAACTTTAACATCCCTCTCTCCTTCTGAAGGAATAGTACTTTCCGGCGTTATTTCGGTAACGAAAGCATCAGTAGCAGGTGCAACCTCAAACCTGTTTTCTGCTATGTTATTTGCAGGTTCAAAATCATTATTCACAATTACTTCCGCCTGCATGTTATAATATCCTGTCTGGTCAAAATTATAGCTTCCAAGGTCTATGTTTATGGATCCCGCAGGTGCTAGATTCAGTCCATCTATAGTGACCGGACTTTGATCTACACCGTTCACACTCCAGTCAATAATAATCTCGCTAAGAGTTGTAGTCCCATTATTTGTAACTGCAACCCTAACATCACTGGTTACAGGATTTTCAGAAACACCTAAAGGTAAAATAAAGCCATCTAATTGAGCATCGGTAAAGTTGTTCGGAGCGATAGAAACTTCATCAATAAACCATCTGTGATAGGTTCCCTCGTACCTGAATGCTACATAAATGGTTTCTCCTACGTAAGCACTTAGGTCGATATTCCGCTGCTCCCAAATGTTGAGATTAAGTTCAGTTTCGAATACCTCAACAAAGTCGCCAGACTCCGGATCCCTGCTACTACTGGAAATTAATACAGTAGCCTTATCGTAAAAATCTGCGTCAATATCAGAAGAAAACTCCCAAAATTTAAGCCTGTAATCGGCATTGGTGATCTCAATGCCTTTAGACACCATCCAGTTGTCGCATTGATCATTGTTTATTCTAGCATGGGCAGAACGTTCACCTTTGTAAGCAGTCCCATCAAAACTATCACGCCAGCCGTATAATGCCTCTCCCAGTTGATAAAACTCCCAATCAGGTGGCCACACTTCAAATCCTTCGTTTAAAATAACCTGGGCCGTGGTTAGCTGAGTTACCAGTAATAATGCACCTAATAGTATTCTTTTCATTTCTTATATACCTTCCTTTTTTTAATAAAGAGTAAGGATTTTATTAATTTTTAATAACGCGTTTTGTATATTCTTTTCCGTCTGCCTTAACGTTAACTACATAAGTGCCAGAAGACAGTTTTGAGATATCCAAACTGGTATCCCTTACCTGACTGTATTCCAATCGATTCATTAGCTTACCATCTAAAGAATAGATGATGACCTCTACTTTATGATAAGGGGTGTTGAAGCGAATATTTAAGTTATTCTTTACAGGATTTGGAAAGATGCTAAACGTGAGGTCTTGACCAAACTCGGTCTGACTTAACGAGTTGACCTCAATACACTCAGAAGTGTCCGATAATCCGCAAGATTCCAAGGTGAGGACCACAGCATAAGAGCCATTTTCAGTCGCCATAAATGTCTGTTCTGTAGCGCCCTCTATTGGTTCGTTAGTATCACAGTTTATCCACTGGTAACTGAGCCCCTCGGCATTGGCTGTTAATATATTGTCGGTCTGGACGACGGAGGTATCTAACTCAGTAATCTCAGGCTGGTCCGCCACTATCGGTAAAAATACATTGCCCGACTGAGGA
>CAWZYX010000119.1:0-9223 GCA_963966315.1 uncultured Winogradskyella sp.
TAGCTGGAGGTGATCACTCTATCACCGGGATTGAGACCTTCCAGAACCTCATGATATTTTGTATTCTGACTCCCCAAACGTATATCAACTTTATAAGCTGTAGTGCCGTCTTCACTAATCTTAAATATCCAGTTCCCTCCTGTTTTCTGGTAGAAACCTCCTTTTGCGACCAATAGTGCCTCTTTTTCAGCACTTAATGCGAGTCGAATTTGAAGGTTCTGACCTCTTCTGATGCTTTCGGGGGCGTTTCCATCAAATACCATATCTACCTGAAATTTACCATTGGTAACCTGACTAAATACTTTCTTTATGAGAAGTTTATAGGTCTTCCCGTCATAGTCGAACGTTCCTACCTGCCCTGGGTAAATTCTGGAAATATAATACTCGTCAATGTCCACTTTTATTTTATAACCGCTTAAGACATCTATTTGACCCAGCCGGGTTCCTTTGTTAATGCTTTGTCCAATCTCGGCATCCAAAGATGTTAATTGGCCATCTATAGGTGCACGCACTACGAGATCTTCCACTTTTTTACGCATAAGATCAAGCGCTCGTTCGGTTCTGCGATAGGAATTCTGCGCCTGTTCCAATTCCTGCCTGGTCGCTATGGAATCTTCCTTGAGGACTTGTTCGGCCAGTTCCATCCGCTGCACCTGATAGTTATAATCATTTTTTGACTGTAGAAAGTCCTGTTTGGCAATGACGCCGCGTTTGTAAAGATTCTCATTCATATCATAAACCCGTTTGGCTTCAACCAAAGCATTCTCAACATCGGTATACTGATTAAGTCTTGAAATATTGTTTTGTCGAGCATTGGTTTTTGAAATCTGCATTTGGGTAAGTAACTCGTAAACCGAAGTTTCCTGATTAATCAAACTCAGTTCCAGATCGCTATTGGATAATCTTAAGATAGGCTCACCTTTTTTCATAATGGCCCCATCTTCTACAAACTTTTCTTCAACACGTCCACCCTCCAGCGCATCGAGGTAAATGGTGGAAATTGGAAGTACTATCCCATTCACCGGAATATTCTCCTGAAACACTCCGTTTTCAATGGTACTGATGGACAGTCGTTCCTTCTTGACGTTTAGTTTAGCACCACCACTGGTGCTAATGATCACAAAACCGATCATAGAAAGTAGTGCAATCACACCTAGGATGGTTAATAGTTTTGACCTTGATAATCCTTTCTTTTCTATTGGAATGTCCATAATCTTAAGTAATTACATCTTTTAAAGGAAAGATAATGCCAAAGTTTTAAGTATGTGTTTTTCAATTATTTAACGTGAAGGATGAAAATAAAAGTGTCCGCTTTTGATACACTTAATGTTCAAAAGCGGACAGTATCTCAAAGTTTTTTTAAGCTTCTAATAATATCGTATTATTGTAATGATGGGAATAAAAGACGCTGCTGTTTTAGTCATTGATGATGATCAGGATGTGCTTATGGCACTCCGCCTTCTGCTTAAACCCATGGTGAAGGAAGTTGTTACCGAACAAAACCCGAACAACATTATTCATCGGATGGGCAAAACAAACTTCGATGTCATTATCCTTGACATGAATTTTAACACCATGGTAAATACCGGTAATGAGGGTATTTACTGGCTCAATCAGATCAAGGCAAAAGATCCTGATATGGCCGTTATATTGGTAACTGCTTATGCTGAGATCGATATCGCTATCAGAGGTTTAAAAGAAGGTGCAACTGATTTTCTGGTAAAACCCTGGCAAAACGATAAGATCATCGATACCATCAGGTCCATTGTCAATGCGAAATCTAAAAGGAACACTATCAAAACTGCGCCAAAGGAGCAGGATATTGTAGGGGACAGTGAGGTTATGTCAGATGTATTTCTGAAAATCAGAAAATTAGGGCCGACCGACGCCAATGTCCTCATCTTAGGAGAGAATGGAACCGGAAAAGATCTTATTGCCAGAGCAATTCACAATGAGTCTAATAGAAAGCATCAACCTTTTATTAAGGTCGATGTGGGAGCCCTAACAGCCTCCTTATTTGAATCTGAATTATTTGGTTACAAGAAAGGGGCCTTTACCGATGCCCGAGAAGACCGTGAAGGGCGCTTTGAAGCCGCCAATGGAGGCACCATTTTTTTGGATGAAATAGGAAATATAAGTCTTGGCCAGCAGGTGCGTCTCCTTTCGGTTTTACAGAATAGGGAGGTCATTCCTTTAGGCTCCACTCAGCCCATTCCTTTGGATATTCGACTTATATGTGCTACTAACCTGGCACCAGAAGTATTGGCAGATGAAACAAAATTTAGAAAAGATCTCATCTATCGGATTAACACAGTGGACATCATAGTACCGCCTCTAAGAGAACGTGGCACCGACATCACCCTACTGGCGAAACATTTCATCAACCTTTACGCCGAAAAATACAATAAGTCCTTATTTAGCATGGATCCCGGTTTTTTATCCAAGCTCAAACAACATCCGTTCCCTGGGAATGTCAGAGAACTGCAATATGTATTGGAGCGCGCTGTGATCATGTCTGAGGGTTCGGTTCTAAAATCAGAAGATCTGGTGTTTTCATCCATCGAACAAGCACAAGCTCCTCCTCCCGCACCAACATCCATGAATCTCGATGACATTGAAAAAAATGCCATCCTTACAGTGCTCGAAAAAAATAAGGGTAATGTCTCAAAGTCCGCCAAGGAATTAGGAATAACAAGGGCCGCACTTTACCGTCGACTGGACAAGTATGAATTATAAAGGCTACATCCTCTTTCTATTCCTTCGATTGCTTGTTATTCAGGTACTTCTTGCAGGATTGATCTATGGTATCTATACATCGGATACCCTCATTATGACATTGGGGGCTATTTTGCTTTTGTTTGCCATAATTAATCTTTCGGTATTTGTCAAACGGCGCTTTGTAGTAATGGATGACTTTTTTATGGCTGTGAAGTATCGTGATTTCTCTCGGTGGTTCCCTGAGGATCGTGGCCCCAGGGACATCAGGTTTTTATATCAAGGCTTTAATGAGATCAATCGCACCATCAAGGAAATTAACTCGAAGAATGAGGCGCAGTTTGTCTACTTACAGAAGATCCTCGAAATGGTGGATATTGGGATCATTGCCTATAACCTCGATACTGGAGATGTGCTTTGGAGTAATGATTCATTTTCAGAGATCATTGATTTTCCCAGTTTTAAGAACATCCGCTTCGTTGAAAACAGAAAACCTGAATTATACAATACTATTTTTGAAACCTATCACAGAGAACCACAGTCCACTACTATTGCCTTACAACATGAAGAATTAAAAGTACTTATCTCCGATACGGTGTTTCAGGTTGAAGACACTTCCTTTAAATTGATCGTACTTCAGAACATCGATCAGACCCTGAACAAAAACGAATCAGAGGCTTGGAAGAAGTTATTGTCGGTAATGACGCATGAAATTATGAATTCCATTACGCCCATCTCCTCTCTGGCCGAGACATTAGCCTATCAGCTTCAGCTTACTATGGACCTGCCCGAAGATCATCCCCTTGTACTTGAAGATGTTCATGAGGGCGTTCGAACTATAAAAAACAGAAGTGAAGGCCTTCTAAAATTTGCGAAGACGTACAGGAGTCTGAGCAAAGTAACCCACTTAAATTTACAACGTGTAAATGTCTCAGAGCTATTCAATAATATCAAACTCTTAATGGAACCATCCCTTAATTCCAAGGGCATTGCCATAAGCTTTGAGCCCCAGTCCAAACGTATGGCTCTGGATATCGATAGTCATTTAATTGAACAGGTACTTATCAACCTGATCCTTAATGCCAGAGACGCCCTCCAAAACAAGGCAAAAGAGGCGTCCATACAGGTAAAGGCTTTATATGGATCCGATAGAAATGTCCTGATAAAGGTGTATGATAATGGGGCCGGAATACCCAAATCTTTAATGGAAAATATATTTATTCCTTTTTTCACCAGCAAAAGTACAGGCAGTGGTATCGGCTTAAGCCTTTGTAAGCAAATTATGCTGTTACATAAAGGAAAGATTTTGGTGCAGAGTAAAGAAAATGAGGGCACCGTATTTACCTTAGTCTTTTAATAGAAATAATCATGGAAAAAACAGTTACAGAAGCCATAAAGTATCGACGCTCGACTCGCGTTTACACTAACGAACCTATTGATAGTGAAAAAGTAAAGAATTGCCTGTACAATGCCTCCCTGGCTCCCACCAGTAGTAATTTGCAATTATGGGAATTCTATCACATTACCAATAAGGACAAATTAAAAGCCATGTCACACGCCTGCTTTGATCAAAATGCCGCCAAAACAGCCCAACAACTGGTGGTGGTGGTCACTAGAAAAGATCTGTGGAAGCAGCGTGCAAAAGCAAATCTGGACTTTTTGAACAATGCCTTTGACAAACCCGATTTGGATGATAGGCTCCTCAAACGCAAGAAACAGGCGACCGACTATTACAGTAAACTCATCCCCACTCTTTACAGTGATTTCTTAGGAATTCTCGGGCTTGTTAAGTACTGGGTATTTCAAGTGATAGGCTTATTTAAACCCATCTACCGTCAGGCTCGAAATAGCGATATGCGTATTGTGGCCCATAAAAGTGCCGGTTTGGCCGCCCAGAACTTTATGATCAGTATGGCCGCCATCGGCTACGATACCTGCCCTATGGAAGGTAGTGATACCCTCCGCGTTAAAAAGATTTTGGGTCTACCCGGAGGAGCAGAAATTAATATGGTCATTGGCTGTGGTATTAGAGATGAACAAAAGGGCATTTATGGACCTCGGTTTAGGGTTCCATTTGAAGATGTATACCACCATCTGGGATAATACAGGTATGCCTTTCATATGATAAATTGGTATTAAAAGTAGAGTAGAATTACTGGTCCTTACTATCTTTGCCCTCCATGGATACTGTTGTTTTAAAAAATGTAGAATTTGGATGGGATAATAGCCCTGATCCCATTCTGTCCATTGACCATCTGCGACTTAAAAAAAACAGCAGCCTGTTCCTCCAGGGTCCTAGTGGAAGTGGTAAAAGCACTTTGTTGAGCTTATTGGCAGGGATATTGACCCCACAAACCGGAAAGGTAGAGATTTTAGGCAAGGCCATTAATGAATTAAGTGGCAAGCAAAGGGATAAATTCAGAGCCGATCATATTGGATACATCTTTCAGATGTTCAATTTATTGCCTTACTTAAGCGTTGTAGAGAATGTGACTTTACCATGTGATTTTTCAAAGTACCGCCGCCATAAAATAGGTAGTTCGAAAGATGATGTCCAAAATGAAGCTATGAGGCTGCTCGACAAATTAGGCTTTACTACCAGTGAAATGTTAAATAAATCCGTCACAGAATTAAGTCTGGGTCAACAACAGCGCGTAGCAGCGTGCAGGGCGCTTATAGGTAGTCCAGAACTCCTTATTGCGGATGAACCAACTTCTGCCCTGGATGCGGCGGCCCAGGAAGACTTTTTAGCCCTATTGAACGAACAATGTCATAACAACGACATCACCATGATCTTTGTGAGCCATGACGAACGCTTATCGGGTCAATTCGATCAGGTAGCGAGACTTAAAAATGGTCGAGTGGAATTAAATTCAACTAAAAACGCAACTCCGTGAAGCAGACTGTTTTCTGGCTTGCTCTAAAAAGTATTCGCTACAGAAGGTCATCCATTCTTCTCAGTATCTTTTCAATTGCCTTGAGCGTTATGCTCTTGTTGGGAATTGAACGCATACGGTCCAGTGTAGAAGAGAGCTTCACCAGCACTATTTCGGGGACTGACCTTATCGTGGGAGCCCGTACTGGCAATGTATCCCTATTACTATCAACCGTTTTTCACATTGGCAATGCCTCACAAAACGTTAGTTGGACGTCCTACGAAAAAATAAAAAAGCTCCCACAAGTACAATGGACCATTCCAATTGCCTTGGGTGATTCGCATAAAGGATACCCTGTTGTTGGAACGACCTCGGATTTTTTTGAACATTACAAGTACTCGGCAGGTTTACCACTTACCTTCAAATCTGGCAGCCCTGATATTTCGGGTAATTCCTGTATACTCGGATCACAGGTTGCTAAGAAATTGGGGTATAATGTAAATGATGCTATTGTACTTACTCATGGCATGGGCTCTGAAGATATATTAACTCATGAGAAAGACCCTTTTGAGATTTCAGGGGTTTTAGCAGCCACGGGCACACCAGTTGATAATTCAATAGTGATCTCCCTTGAGTCATTGGATCGCATCCACGATGAGTTTTATCAGTACGATCAGGAAAAAGTAGATGTGTTTGGTGGTTTTGAGTACAAACGCCATCGCGATCATGAGCACGATCATGATCATGGGGACCTTGGTTCTGTTACCGGTTTCTTTTTGGGAGTTAAGAATAAGTCCGATATACTAAGTCTTAAAAGGTCTATTAATGATGAGAAAGACGAGGCTCTTTTAGCCATAATGCCTGTGGTAACCTTACTAGAGCTTTGGAAAATCATTAATCCTATCGAAAAAATTCTGCTGATCATTTCACTGTTGGTTCTGATTGTATCACTTGGAAGTGTGTTGACCGCAATCGTTTCAAGCTTGAACCAGAGAAGGCGAGAAATGGCAGTCCTACGATCGGTCGGAGCTCAGCCTGCCTATATTTTTGGTCTCATCATCCTCGAATCGACAGGAATTGTGGTGACAGGGATTTTACTAGGTATGGCCTTTCTGGTTTTTGGACTGTTCTTTACCAAACCCATTCTCACCGAAAACTTTGGTATGGTATTGGAAATCGGTGCTTTTACCAAAGGTGAGTTGTATATGCTACTTGCCATTTTTGTAGCCGGTATTTTTGTGGGGGTGATCCCGGCGTTGCGCTCTTATTACAGTACTTTATCCGATGGCTTAACCATTAAAACATGATCATCATGAGAATTACAGTTGTTCTAATATACCTTTTTAGTGCATGGAGCCTCAGTGCCCAGGAATACAAACTTTTATCATGGAAGGATCTGGAACCACAACAGGACTTTGAAGATCCTTTTGAAGAACTCGAACTTTCACAGCTAAGGCTGCTAGGTGAACTGGCTTACTACAGAGAAATTGAAAAGGTTGCCAAAGACGAGTTGACTTCTTATGAACTCAACAGAAAAGATAGCATCATGCAGGTGTTGACAACAGCGAATATTGACTATGAGTACCTTTTTAAGATACGACCTAAAGTAGAGGAAATGCGGGCTAAACGGAGCAGCGAGGTGAATGAACGCTTAGATAATACACTTATTGAAATTTCAGGTTACCTACTTCCTCTAAATTTCGATGAAGGAAAAGCCAATGAGTTTTTACTGGTCCCCTGGGTGGGTGCTTGTATTCATACTCCCGCACCTCCAAAAAACCAAATCATTTATGTTAAAACAAAAGAGTGGATGGATGCTGTTGAATTGTACGATCCGGTACTGCTCTCGGGCCTTCTAACGGTTGGCGAACGAATATCGGAACTATTTCTGGGGGACGGAACCACACAGATCAATACGGGGTATACCGTAACGAATGGGACTATTTTTAAGTTCTAAATTACTCCGTCCGGTAGTGAACTCATTACTGTTATTAGTAAATTTTAAGTGTTCAAAAAAGCTACTGTCCATAAAAAAACTGCCTTAGCCATGTTGGGTTCTACTAACAGGCTTGTCTAGCTGTAAAAAATCATCTCAAGCACCATTATTCAGTTACCGAAATGGTCTACTCAAAAGGTAATCCTGCCTCAAAAAGATTCTCTTCTAATCGGTTCATCCTACCTGCCAGTATATTCACAGATCTACAATATGACTGAAAAACGCATCATAAACACTACCAGTTATGGTAAGCATCAGAAATACCTGTGAAAAGACTCCAATTTATGTGACAAAGGCAAATCATTACGACAGTCAGGGAACATTGATACGATCCTATCTGGAGGGTCCTGTTTCTCTAAAATCACTAGAAACGGTAGATATTATGATCCATGTGGATGACACCTCCGATGGTACCAGTGGTAACTTCATCTTTGAGTGGTCCCTTCCTAAGGATGGGAACAAGCCCTTAATTCAGGTTGTAATGACCTCAACGCTCGGGCAACAGGGTTTGTCCTTTACTGCTGATGCGGTAGAGATGAATCTGCACTAATCATTTAATTCTTTTATTTTCTGAACGTTTCCAGTCCCTCTTGCAGCCAGGTAAAATACTCCTCTGCATTAGGAGTGTAGGCTGTAGTCCTATTGAGTAGTTCCATTTTGTGATTTAGAAGCACGTAATAGGGCTGAGAATTGTTCTGAAAATTGATGGTCTGAAAAGTGCCCCACTTATCTCCAACGGACTTGATGCTTTTAAGTGTCCCACTGGGCCGGAGGTAATTGAATTGTTCCTCCTCAGGCAGTAAAGAACGATCATCCACATAAAGCGATATGATCACAAACTCTTCATTTAGCAGGTCATAAACCTCCGATGTACTCCATACCTGCTCTTCCATTTTTCTACAATTTACACAGGCCCATCCGGTAAAATCAAGCATAATGGGCTTGTTTGCCGCTTTGGCTGCCTCCAAACCTTCTTCAAAATCCTTATAGCATTGGAGTCCCAGAGGACAGTCCGAATCCTGTTCGTAAATACTGTAAAACATAGGGGGCGGAAAGCCGCTCAGTAGTTTCAGATTAGCACTTGAAGTATTGGTAAGACCAGGGACTAAATAAATAACAAATGCCAAGGTGACGATAGCACTTATCCATCGTGTTCTGCTTATTTTTTCCGTGGGTCCATCGTGCGGAAATTTAATCTTCCCAAGCAGGTAGAGTATAAGACCGATACCAATTAGTATCCACAGACCAATAAAAACCTCTCTTTTTAGTAACCCCCAGTGCTCAACCAGATCGGCATTGGAAAGGAATTTTAAAGCCAGTGCCAATTCTATAAAGCCTAATATCACCTTAACTGTGTTGAGCCATCCTCCGCTTTTGGGGAGTGAGTTCAACCAATTTGGGAACATGGCAAATAAGGAAAAGGGCAAGGCCAAAGCCAACCCAAAACCACTCATTCCCAAGGTGAGTTGCATTGCTCCTGTATCTGAGGACAGAGAACTACCAAGGAGTGTTCCCAGAATTGGGCCGGTACAGGAGAAGGACACAATGGCAAGCGTAATGGCCATAAAGAAAATACCTATTACCCCGCCAATACTGTTGGCCTTACTGTCTAATGCATTGCTCCAGGACGCGGGTA
>CAWZYX010000120.1:0-9177 GCA_963966315.1 uncultured Winogradskyella sp.
GTGTAATAAATGTGTAGCAATTTGTCCGCATGCAGCCATACGGGCTAAAGTAGTGCTCAATAGCGAGTTGGCCGATGCCCCGGCATCACTACAATCGGCACCTGCCAAGGGAAGACCATTTACTAGCGCCACCGAATCCTATATCTTACAGGTATCGCCGGAAGATTGTACCGGTTGTGATCTTTGTGTTGAGGTCTGTCCTGCTGAAAGCAAAGAGGTTGCGGACTTTAAAGCCATTAATATGCACAAAAAGCTGAAGGTTGAAGAAGATGAGAGAAGTAATTGGGATTATTTTACAAGTCTCCCATATTACGATCGAACTGCTTTACAAATCACAAACGTCAAAGGCTCTCAGTTTTTAGAGCCATTATTTGAATTTTCAGGAGCCTGTTCCGGATGCGGAGAAACACCCTACATTAAAATGCTAACTCAATTGTATGGAGATAGTATTTTAATTGCCAATGCTACGGGATGTTCCTCTATTTATGGTGGTAATTTACCGACCACACCATATAAAAAGAACAAACAGGGAAGGGGACCTGCTTGGGCCAATTCACTATTTGAAGACAATGCCGAATTCGGGCTTGGAATGAAACTGGCATTGACTAAAAAACAGGAAATCGCTGTTAGTTTATTGAATTCTCTAGAGTCCGAAGTAGGTAGTGAACTGGTGCATTCCATTCTTGACAATCCTGAGCAAACAGAATCCCAAAAACAGAAAAAAGATGCTGATGTTCTTAGACTAAAAGAGATCCTGGAAGATTTATCTCATTTGGATGAAACAAAAAAGTTGAGCCAATTGACCGAATACCTCCGGAGAAAATCGGTTTGGATCGTGGGTGGCGACGGCTGGGCCTATGACATCGGTTATGGTGGCGTTGATCACGTCCTCGCATCAGGAGAAGACATCAATATTATGGTGCTAGATACCGAAGTGTATTCCAATACAGGTGGGCAGACTTCAAAAGCCACCCCTTTAGGCGCCAGCGCTAAGTTCTCTGTATCCGGTAAACGAACAGGTAAAAAGAGTTTAGGATTACAGGCCATTTCTTACGGTAATGTATATGTTGCCCAAGTAGCTATGGGAAGTAAAGATATGCAAACCCTTAAAGCTATTGAGGAGGCTGAGGCCTATCCGGGTCCATCCCTAATTGTAGCCTACTCTCATTGTGGAGAGCATGGCTACGATTTAAAGGACGGAGCAGCACATCAGGCAAAAGCCGTTGAATCGGGTTATTGGCCATTATTTAGATTTGACCCCTCCAAACCAAAAGGTAAGAAGTTCAAACTGGATTCTAAAGAACCCAGTATACCTCTAGAAGAGTTTATGTACAACGAAACCAGATTTACAAGGGTTGCCAAAGAGAATAAGGAACTGGGAGCCTCTCTTCTTAAAGAAGCACAGGAGGAAGTCAATACCAAATGGGAACGACTGGAGCTCTACAGGAATCTATAGAACTCGAGAACTGGAATAAAACAACCATCTGTTTCATATGGAGACAGATGGTTTTTTGTATCATTAGTCGATTGTTTTAACCACTTGTTTCGGAGCTTCTTTGCGCGTCCCGTCAAAACCATCTACTCCCGTGACCGTTGTGTATTTTAAAACATTTCTTTTTCCGGGGTTAATGATTTGAAAGGCCGCCTGGCACATCAAAGTAGCCTCATGGAAGCCACATAAAATTAGTTTCAATTTTCCAGGATAGGTATTAACATCGCCAATGGCAAAAATTCCTGGTATGTTAGTCTGATAGTCCAGGGCATTATTGACCTTGATAGCATTTTTTTCAATTTCAAGCCCCCAATTGGCAATTGGTCCTAGTTTCGGCGATAGCCCAAACAATGGAATAAAATGATCCGTTTTAATCGAAAATGGTGTTTCGCCTGATTTGGTGATCTCGACAGACTCCACTTTTCCTTTGCCGTCGATAGCGGTAACTTCTGCCGGAGTAATAAGGTTAATCTTCCCCAGATTCTTTAATTCCTGCACCTTTTCTACCGAATCGAGATGGCCTCTGAATTCGTTACGTCGGTGTACAAGGGTTACTGAAGAGGCTACATCAGCAAGAAAAATGGTCCAGTCCAAAGCGGAGTCACCCCCACCAGCTATCACCACGCGCTTATCGCGATACATCTCTGGTTCCTTGATCATGTACTCAACACCGGTATCTTCATATTTGGTGATGTTATCAATTAAGGGTTTGCGAGGTTCAAAACTTCCCAAACCACCTGCAATAGCAACAACCGGTGCTTTGTGTTTGGTTCCCTTATTGGTAGTAACAATAAAGCTACCATCTTTCTGTTTCTCAATGGTATCTGCTCGCTCTCCAAGGGTGAACCCTGGCTGAAACTGTTTGCACTGCTCCATAAGCTTATCAGTAAGGTCTCCAGCTAGAATCTCTGGATATGCCGGGATATCATAAATGGGTTTTTTAGGGTAGAGCTCTGAGCATTGGCCTCCGGGTTGAGGCAAAGCATCGATTAAATGACATTTGAGTTTTAGCAAACCCGCTTCAAAAACGGCAAAAAGCCCTGTCGGGCCAGCACCGATTATTATTATATCTGTACTAATCATAATTTCGTTACAGTTGAAGTAATTTGATTAAGCAAATTCGTGTGGGACACAGCCTGCATTACGGTCTATTCCACATTGATCACCTGCTCAATTTGAGGAGCGTATTTCTTGATGGTCATCTCAACTCCCGATTTCAGAGTCATCTGGTTGACGCTGCAGGAAGTACAAGCCCCTTCAAGCTGCACCTTAACCAGTTTATTGTTTTCAATAGACAGCAATGAAATATTCCCGCCATCACTTTGTAAAAAGGGACGGATCTCGTCAAGAGCCTTTTCCACGTTCAATCTTAATTCTTCGGAATTCATACTAATTCTTTTTAACTGCAGAGCAACCGGCCATTGTCGTAATTTTAATCGCCTCCGTTGCCGGTAAACTTTCATTGCGCTCCACAACCTGTTCCACAACTTCTTTGGTAATGGTATCAAATGCAACTGCTACAGGACTGTTGTCCTGTAATGCTGCCGGCCTTCCCACGTCTCCTGCCTCTCTAATGCTTTGAACCAACGGAACACCTCCCAAAAATGGCACTTCCAGGTCCTGCGCCAAGTATTTTGCCCCTTCCTGACCGAATATATAATACTTGTGATCAGGTAGTTCTGCCGGTGTGAAGTACGCCATATTCTCAATTATCCCCAGAACCGGAACATTTATATTCTCCTGCTGAAACATGGCCACTCCTTTTTTGGCGTCGGCCAGGGCAACATTCTGGGGCGTGCTCACCACTACTGCACCGGTGATGGGCAGAGCCTGCATAATACTGAGGTGGATGTCCCCGGTACCCGGTGGCAGATCAATTAGCAGAAAGTCGAGCTCTCCCCAAGCAGCATCAAAAATCATTTGATTCAATGCTTTAGAGGCCATTGGACCACGCCAAATAACCGCCTGATCTGGCTTCGTAAAGAAGCCTATGGATAATACTTTTACGCCATAGTTTTCTATGGGCTTCATTTTTGATTTGCCGTCCACATTCACAGAAAGGGGTCTTTCCGAAGCTACATCAAACATAATGGGTATGGATGGCCCGTAAATATCTGCATCCAAAATCCCTACTTTAAAACCCATCTTGGCGAGGGTCACCGCCAGATTCGCAGTGACGGTAGATTTACCAACTCCACCTTTTCCGGAAGCCACGGCAATGATGTTGGTGATACCCGGTATCGGTTTTCCTTTAATCTCATTCACTACCTTCTTAGGAGGTGCATCCTGCTTTACATTCACTGTGATCTTAGCCTTTGCATACACCTCTTGGTGTATGGTTTGAAGTATGGCCACCTCAGTCTTTTTTCTAGCCTGTAATGTTGGATTTTTTATCGTAATGTCTACAATCACCTCATTAGCAAAGGTGACCACATTTGTCACAGCCCCACTGTCCACCATGTTGTCTCCTTCTCCAGGAACGGTGATCATTTTAAGTGCATTAATAATGTCTTGCTTGTTCAGTTTCAAAACTTTATTCAGATTAATTCTAAGTACAAAGATACTTCTAATTGTTATAAAATCAGTGGTTTTAAATGAAATGTATCTATGATGTGATTGGCATGAGCAATGACACTAAACAGCTGACATTAAAGAAGCTCGCGTGCTGGATCCCAGAAGATTTTATCGAAGTTCTTAATTTGATTACCCACCACTTCTATACCTTCATTTTCTAATAGTTGTTGCATCAAATCTGTCCCATCAAAATGATGTTTTCCCGTTAGTAATCCCTTCCTATTTACCACCCGATGTGCAGGAACGTCTTTATTGTGGGATGCATTCATGGCATAACCAACGAGCCTGGCACTTCTGGGAGCGCCGAGGTACTTTGCAATAGCCCCGTAACTGGTTGCACGGCCATCGGGAATTTGCCTTACGACCTCATAGACACGTTCAAAAAATCCAAGTGTTTCCTGCTTCACTACAGCTCTTTTAAAATATTGATAAAAGTGATTATAGCAACCAGGCCGGTAATTCCTCCTATTACATAATTCATGTTTTTTTGTGAAGTCAAAGGATTGTTTTTAATCTTGTCAAAGAAGAAGATGTACATGTACAACATCACGAATGTGCCCATCACTGCTCCGGTAACATAGGTGATGATACTGGTTCGTTCAAAATTAAGCCAGCCAAAGGAGGCAAGCGTGATGGTCATGTAGGCCTGATAGGGTACCGGAAACAGATTTAAAGAGGCCAGTACCATTCCGTGAAACAGACGCCCCCCCTTGCTTCTTACCTCATCATCCTGAACATCAGAAGGGTTCTTTCGTCTGGCGATGACCAGAAAATAAATGGAAATAAGCACAAACAATACAAACGCTACGCGTTGCAAAATCTCAATTACATCTGGCCTGGTGGACAAAAACCGTGCGAACATAGCAGCGATATAGGTTTGCACAAATACAGTGATACACACACCTGTAGAGAACATAATGCCTCGTCCCGCACCCTCCTTAAGACTTATTTTAGCAGCCGTCATATTGAGCAGGCCCGGAGGTATAACACCAACTAGCGCTATAAAGAGCCCCAGAAAAAAAATAAAAGTGATGTTCAAGCGCTAATGAATTTTAAATCTAATATAGGTAATTGGTTTATCTTGCTCTAAATACTGCTGCTCGTAAAACGTCTGTATCTGTGTCACCTCCTCAGGACTTCCTTGCAAGTGGTAGACATGATGATTCGCATACTCAACTTTGTAACCCAAACCATGCAGCAGTCCCAACGTATAACCATGCATAAACTCACTATCCGTTTTTAAATGAACTTTCCCTCCTGGTTTCAAAAGCTTTTTATAACGCTCTAGAAACTTTAGGTTGGTCAATCTGTGTTTGGTGCGCTTGTATTTGATCTGCGGGTCTGGGAAAGTAATCCAAATCTCACTTACCTCGTTTTCGGCAAAAGCAAATTCAATCAACTCTATCTGTGTCCTCAGAAATACTGCATTATCAAGGTGTTCTTCTAGAGCCGTCTTTGCACCACGCCAGAACCTGGCTCCTTTAATGTCAATACCAATATAATTCTTATCCGGATCAAGTTTTGCCAACCCAACCGTGTATTCCCCCTTTCCACAACCTAATTCCAATACGATTGGGTTGTTATTCTTAAATACCGTCTTATTCCAATTACCTCTCATCTCAAAGCTTCCTTCGATGAGCTGCTCACGGGTTGGTTGGAAAACGTTTGAAAAGGTTTCATTTTCCTTAAAACGTTTCAGTTTATTTTTGCTACCCACCTGTTAATTAACCATTTCTTATCCTTAATCTCACAATGTTAAAATTAAGGAAACATATTAGCACTATATTTGATCACAATAATACAAAAGACAAGTCATTTAGAAGTTTTTTTGTTGAAGTTCCATTACCGTTTCATTGCCTTATGAAAAAAATCCTGGTGGCACCACTAAACTGGGGGCTCGGACATGCAACGCGCTGCATTCCCATCATAGAAGCGCTTCTTTCACATCGTTTTGTTCCTGTTTTGGCCAGCGATGGTGCTGCATTAAAATTGCTCACTAAAGAGTTTCCAGAGCTTGATGCAATTGAACTGCCTTCCTACAACATTAGCTATGCAAAAAAGGGAGAACGATTTAAATTAAAAATGCTTCAGGACTCTCCTCATTTGATCAAAACCATCAAACGGGAAAAAGCAGCCACGAAGGCCATTGTTAAAACTTACAATATCGAGGGTATCATTTCAGATAATCGATTCGGAGTTCGCAGTAAAAAAGTGCCCTCGGTTTTCATAACTCATCAATTGAGGGTGTTGAGTGGCAGTACCACCTGGCTCAGCACAGCACTGCACCAGAAGATCATTTCGAAATTTACCGAATGCTGGGTTCCCGATCAGGAAAACGAACCCAACCTAAGTGGTGATCTGGGTCATCAGGCCGGTCTTGACATACCCCTTAAGTACCTTGGGCCTTTAAGTCGGTTTAAGAAGTCGAGTACGCCTGTTTTATATAAGCTCATGGTTCTTTTATCAGGTCCCGAACCTCAGAGGACTATGCTTGAAGAAAAGTTGCTGGGGCTTCTTGAAGATTATCCGCACCCTTGTCTTTTTGTCAAAGGCTGCATTGAAGCCCAACAGAACGTAACAACAAGAGGTAATCTTACTATCTATAACTATCTGACAACAGAAATGCTGGAATCAGCAATAAATTCGAGTGAACTGGTGTTATGCAGATCGGGATATACTACCGTGATGGATCTGGCAAAACTGGAAAAAAAAGCCTTTTTTATTCCCACTCCCGGTCAGTTTGAGCAAGTGTACCTGGCAGAACGCTTTTTGGACCTTGGTATTGCCCCTTGTGCCAGTCAGGATGATTTTGAATTGGAATGGCTGAACGAAACGAAAAATTTCACCGGATTTAAGGCCTTTCGTGAAACCCCTGACTACTCCAAATTATTCCACCTTTTCGAGGGTAAATGAAAACTCACTACCTACCTCAGGCTCACTCTCTACATAAATTTTTTCTTCGTGAGCCTCAATGATGTGTTTTACAATGGAAAGGCCTAAACCAGAACCTCCTTCTTTTCTGGAGCCACTTTTATCCACACGGTAAAAGCGCTCAAAAAGCCTTGGAATATTCTCCTCTGAAATGCCTTCGCCATTGTCGGTGACTCTCACAATCACTTTATTCTTTATGAGATTTTCAATGCTTACCTCAGTAGTTCCCTTTTCACGGCCATACTTTATGGAGTTGACGATTAAATTGGTAAGCACTTGCTGAATGCGCTCTTTATCTGCCCTCACCAGGATTGGACGGTTGTACTCCATATCAAAGGTAAGGGTGATTTTCTTCTTGGCTGCTTTCATTTCAAACAGATCGAACACATTCTCCACCAACTCTACGATGTCAAACTCCTCCTTGTTCAGGCGCAGGTCCCCAACCTCGAGTTTAGTGATCATGTCAAGGTCCTTGATGATGTAAATCAAACGCTCCACTCCTTTGTTGGCTCTTTTCAGGTATTTTTTTCGCTTCGACTCGTCGTCCATAGCTCCGTCGAGCAAGGTTAAAATATATCCTTGAACCGTAAACAAAGGTGTCTTTAATTCGTGGGAGACATTACCCATAAACTCCTTACGATACTCTTCACGTACCTTTAGAGTTTCAATTTCCAACTTCTTATCCCTGGCATACTTATCAATCTCTCTGGTGAGGGTACCCATATCTGTGGTAATGGGCTGCTGCCTGAGGTTTGTGGATTCCAGTAGGGTTAGATCATCATAGATTTGTTTGACCCGCTTGTAAATAAATTTTTCGACTCTGAACTGTATGATTGCAAAAGAAAAGGAATAGCAAAGCAGCGGGAACCATATCATCTCCCAACTAAGCCTGTGGTAAAAGAATAAAAAAACACTCACAATGAGTGTTGCAGCCAAAGTAATGTATAAGGAGGTTCGGAAGGCGAACTTATAAGATCTCTTAAACTTTTCCTGCATTAGTCAACAAACTTGTAACCAACACCTTTGACTGTTTTAAACGATTTATCTCCTATTTTTTCTCTGAGTTTTCGAATGTGAACATCAATAGTTCTTCCACCTACAACGACTTCGTTCCCCCAGACTTTATCAAGTATTTCTTCGCGCTTAAAGACCTTACCTGGTTTGGTTGTTAACAAAGATAGCAATTCAAACTCTTTACGGGGCAATACAATCTCTTCGCCTTTATAAACAATTTTATATTCTTCGCGATTGATGACCAGATCTCCGATTTTTACAACAGCCTCTACCTGGCCTTCTGTGTTTTTCAGACGCCTTAGTAAGGCCTTTACCTTACTCACCAGAACCTTGGGTTTAATGGGTTTGGTGATGTAGTCGTCTGCACCCGCGTCAAATCCAGCGACCTGAGAATAGTCCTCCCCTCTCGCCGTTAGGAAGGCGATGATGGTCTGACTTATCTCGGGTAGTTCCCTAAGTCGTTCACAAGCCTCTATGCCGTCCATCTCAGGCATCATAACATCCAGTATGATGAGATGTGGTCGTATTTTTTTTGCCATTTCAAGCGCCTCTGCACCATTCTCCCCCGTAAATACCTGATATCCTTCATTCTCTAAATTGTATCCAACAATTTCAAGAATATCCGGTTCGTCATCAACCAACAGAATTTTAATATCCTTTTTTTTCACGATTTAATACTTTGTTGCAGTAAATATAAAAGATATCTCATTTAGGAATCCAATCTCATATAATTGATAACAATTCTCTAACATTGAGATAAAAAGTTTTTAAAGCATATTCATGTGTCTGTACAGAAAGAACTTAAGATAAGTCCCAAATTACCGGAAGCAAGAAGTAAACTATGAAGGTAAGTAACACTATAGATACCACATTTAACCAGAAACCTTTCTTAACCATGTCCTCAATTTTCAAATACCCAGAACCAAATACCACCGCATTTGGAGGTGTTGCAACAGGTAACATAAAAGCACATGAAGCTGCCACTGTAGCTCCAACCAACAAAAAATAAGGATGTACTTCTATTGCGGAGGCCAATGACACCAAAACTGGTAAAAGCATTGCAGTAGTAGCCAAATTAGAGGTTATTTCGGTTATAAAGTTCACCGAAGCAACCAAAATTAGTAACAATAGTAAAAGTGAAATATTCTCAAAAGCCGTCATTTGAC
>CAWZYX010000121.1:0-8948 GCA_963966315.1 uncultured Winogradskyella sp.
CCTGGTACAGGTCATTACCGGACAGTCGAATGCACTGATCAGCAGTCACAAGCCCGATACTCAGGATTTTTTTGGACGGGGTAAGGAAAAGGAGGCGAGGCACTGGATGGCACTCATCCGGCAGTTATTGGTGGCAGGGCTGCTGCGGAAGGACATTGAATACTATGGGGTGCTCAACCTTACGGAAGCCGGCCGAGGTTTTATTTCATCCGCTGAGACCTTTATGATGACAGAGGATCATGTGTATGACGAGCAGTCCGATGATGGCATTATTACCAATACCAAAGGCGGGGGAGCGGCAGATGAAAACCTCATGAAGATGCTGAAGGACCTCCGTAAACGCAATGCGAAACGTCTGGGGGTACCACCATTTGTTATTTTTCAGGACCCCTCACTGGAGGATATGGCGCTGAAATACCCTATCAGTCTTGAAGAGCTGTCCAATGTACATGGTGTTGGAGAGAGCAAGGCGCGGAAATACGGAAAGGATTTTGTAAATCTGATCGCCGATTATGTGGAGGAAAATGACATTACCCGGCCCGATGAGCTGGTGGTGAAATCGACCGGTACCAACTCGGCTTTGAAACTATACATTATTCAGAATGTGGATCGCAAACTGCCCCTGACTGATATCGCCAATGCCAAGGGGATGGACATGCCCGATTTTATAAAGGAGATGGAATCCATTGTGTTCTCGGGTACCAAGCTGAACATCGATTACTGGATCGATGACATTCTCGACGAAGACCAGCAGGAAGAGATACACGATTACTTCATGGAGTCTGAAACGGATAAGATCTCAGAGGCCATTGAAGAATTTGAAGGCGAATACGACGATGAGGAACTGAGACTGTACCGCCTGAAGTTTATGAGTGAGGTGGCGAATTAGAGGGTTGACCATTGACCACCTGCCTCGCGTTGCTCATCAAGGCGGGCCTGCCTCGCGTTGCTCATCAAGGCGGGCCTGCCTCGCCTGAAGCTTGCCTAGACCGAGGAACGAGGGCTGGTCAGTAAGACGGGTTGACCATTCACGACTTACGAATTACAACTCACGACTAACTTCTCACTTCTTTCCCTATCTTTGCAGCTTTAAATAAACTAAAAAAACCATGCAAGACGGATTATACGCTAAAATACACACCTCCAAAGGTGATATCTTACTCGATTTAGAATTTGAAAAGACCCCGGGAACTGTGGGGAATTTTGTGGCGCTCGCCGAAGGGAACCTTGAAAATTCAGCAAAACCACAAGGAACACCCTATTATGACGGATTAAAATTTCACAGGGTGATCCCTGATTTTATGATTCAAGGGGGCTGCCCTCAGGGGACAGGGACCGGAAATCCCGGTTATAAGTTTGATGATGAAATTCATCCGGACCTGAAGCACGACGGTCCCGGTGTATTATCCATGGCCAATGCCGGTCCGGGTACCAATGGCAGTCAGTTTTTCATCACCCATGGGGAGACACCCTGGCTGGATGGAAAGCATACTGTTTTTGGAAAGGTTGTAGAAGGTCAGGACGTAGTGGATGCTATTGCTCAGGGTGACCTGATGGATCAAGTGGAGATCATTAGAGTTGGATCTGCTGCAGAGGCCTTTAACGCCGTGGAAGCTTTTCGGGTATTTGAAGGTGCTAGGGAGAAAAGAATGGCCGCAGAAAAGGAAGCCAGAAAAGCGGAATTGGATCAGCTGGCTGCCGGTTTTGAAGAAACATCCAGCGGTCTGCGCTATCAGATGATTCAAAAGGGTGAGGGAAAAAAGGCAGAGAAAGGCAAAACTGTTTCGGTACACTATAAAGGTCAGTTAGCAGATGGGACCGTCTTTGACTCTTCCTACAAGCGAAACCAACCGCTAGAATTTCAGGTGGGGGTAGGACAAGTAATACCCGGTTGGGATGAAGGTATTGGACTTTTACAGGTGGGTGACAAGGCCCGCTTTGTGATCCCCAGTGATCTGGGCTATGGTGCTGCCGGGGCCGGTGGGGTGATTCCACCAAATGCGACCCTGGTCTTTGATGTGGAGCTGATGGATGTCAAGTAAGAATTACTTTTTCTTATAGGTGACCGTCTAAAAATTATTGATCATAGGTCATTACAAGGGTAGTGCAGTTATCTAATTCTGAAAACTCAACTGAAAAAGATTGCCTCGTACCTCGCAATGACCAATAATCTTTTTTAGACGGTCATTTTTTAGTTGATCAATTCACTTAACACATAGTCCAGTGCCTGATTCGGATCTACCTTGATATCGGGCTGGACTCCTTTTTTATCCAGACGGTCCCCGTCCGCAGTTTGGTAATCTGAAATAGGGATAAACACCTTGTAGTTCTCGTTCACCTGAAACCACTTTCCACTTAACATGGCCCCCGCTGATGAAGAACCAACCAGCGTTGCAATGCCTTCCTTTTTTAACAGATCGATGAGTGGTTCACAGGCACTGGCGGTATTTTCATTCACCAGCACGAATACTTTACCTTTGTAAATGGGTTGCTGATGAGGTGGTAAGACCATTCTGAATGCCTCCTGTTCTGCGAACATTTTTCCAATACCCTGGTAGGTAAAGTCCTGAAGGAACGGCATTTTTTGAACATCCTCAGCTGTGGCAGACCTGCCGCGATTTAAGAACCAACTTCTGGTGAGGTACACGCCGGCATCAATGGGCTGCTGGGTTAAGAATCGCCCCAATATAACCGGTGCATCCAGACTGCCACCCCCATTGTTTCTGAGATCAATGATCAAATGCTTGTAATGATCCGTTCCAATTTCTGAAATCATCTCTTCCATGGGCGAACCGTCCGTAACAAAGGTATTGACATTGAGGTAAGCCACCTGTTCGTTAAGGGGCTTCCAGCTCATGACTGCTTGCTCTCCTTGCTCCACTTTTAACTTTTTTCTGAATGTTGTTGAATGCAGATCGAAATGGCTAAAGTTCAGGTCAAATCTCCTGGTCCTGAAGTGGTTTAAAAAGTCTTCATCGGTCATACTCAGTACTTCTTTGGAATACATTTCCTGTTTAAAGGCCTTAAAGGTATCACTCTCTAACCATGCCGGATTGGCTACGTTTTCTTCGAGTAGCTCAAAGACTTTGTCTAATAGTGCTTCTCTTTCCGGATTAACAGACCTGTCCGGTGATAAGAGGGTGCAGGTACTGATCATTAATAATAGAATCGTTTTCATCTGTGTTTGTTTTGATTTTTGAGCAAAGCAAAAGCAGTTTCATCTTCTCTGCAAAAAAGTGTGACGGCCTTGAAGATTCTGTGCCGTAATTGAAGGTTGAGGGCTTAATTTGAATTATCTGGGACGAGATTGAAGCCAGTTTTTCAAGGCAGCAAAGTGTTTTGGGGATACAGGGATGGAGTCTTCTATTCCTGTTAAATAACACCAGCCCTTTCTGCTGTTTCCTCCTAATTTGATCAGGTGATCGGTATTGATGAGGTAGGAACGATGAACCTGAACCGCTTCCGGCAATTGGGAGGTGATATTTGATAAGGAACTTCTCAAAAGTATTTTTTCTGAACTATCCTTCTCATTAAGCTGGTAGATCTCCACGTAATTGGACTGAGCCTTTGCCATGACAAAGCGGTTCCACTGAATTTGATGGTCTTCCCCGGCATTTTCTCCCTTTACAGTGTATACCTTATTGGTCTTTTGATACGAGGTGGTTAATTCAATACGACTAAAGCGAAAACGCAAATAGGCCCAAAGTATGAGCATTAAAGGGGCAAAAGGCAAACCAAACCCCTTGAACCACGGAAAAAACTCGGCCATGGGTACCGCTGTTGAGTTCACCACGTTGTTGAGATACAAAAAGGATAAAAAGGTGATGAGCAGAAGTCCCAGAACCATCACCAGTAACTCATTCCAAAGCATCCATTTCTGCTGTTTCCTGTATAGCTGGTTTTCGAACAGATGGATCAACAGTAAAGAGGAGGTTAGTGGGAAGGCATATCCGGCCAGTTTCAGATTTTTATAAGGCCATTTCTACATTGTAGGTGTCAAAGGGTTGTAAAAACACCAGCACAAAGCAAAATACAGCTGACAGTATCAGTGCGATTAAAAGGGTGGACTTCCAGGACCGGGTGTAGGAGATGCTTCTGTTAATTTGCATTTGAATAACTTCCATAGCAAACATACAAACCTGGGGGGAGTGATGCAATTTACTTTCCATAAAGAATTAGAGCTAAGCACTTAATTTTTGCATAATTTCAATTAACTTACAATTCATCCCCGTAATTGGACGGTTCGGTCAGTTGCCTTTGTAAAACGGGCACTTTCATAAGATATTTGTCCTAACAATTTAAAAACGAATAGATATGATACTCTTTACAAAACACTTGCTTATTTTGCTCTTAAGTACCATGACGCCTTCGCAGGAGCAGACCGAATCCTATTCCATCACAGTGAACATTGAAAATCTGAAATCGGACGATGGACAGGTACTGGTCGGCCTGTACGATTCCGAAGCCGACTGGTTATCCACTACCTATATGGGCGAGGTGGCCAATATCAGCAATAACAGTTGTTCGGTGGTCTTTAAGAACGTCCCTCAGGGAATCTACGCGGTGTCATACATCCATGATACCAATAACAACGATGAATTGGATACCAATTTTATGGGGATCCCCAAAGAAGACTTTGGCTGCTCCAATAATGCAAAGGGGTTTATGGGACCACCCAAGTGGGAGGACGCTAAGTTTGAATTAACCAAGTCCATTGAAATTGTCATTAAATAAAATGGTAATCATGAAACATTCACTACGAATGAATGGATGTTCCATCTGACACTTTAAAAAATAATAACTATTAACAGATGAAAACGCTTATTAAATTTCTTTGTATACTTTTTAGCTCTGTCGTAATTGCCCAGGGGAATTACGAGGATGGCATGAACAAGGCCTTTGAACTCTGGCAGAATGAAAAGACCGATGCTGCCGCCAATCTGTTTGAGCGGATCGCCAGTGCCGAAAAAGACAATTGGGTACCGCACTACTATGTGGCACAGATCAACATCCTGAAAAGCTGGGACACCAAGGATGAGGTGGTCTTAAAAGCGCAACTCGATAAAGCCCAGGAACACCTTGATAAAGCGATGTCCCTATCCGAAGACAATGCAGAACTGATGATCCTTCAGGCGCAGATCTATACCAATTGGATCGCCTTTGACGGGATGACCTACGGTATGAAATACAGTACCAAAGTGTCGGAGTTGTATAAGAAGGCAGAAACACTTGAACCGGATAACCCGAGGGTGGTGCTGAGCAAAGCAGAGTGGGACATGGGCAGCGCCCGTTACTTCGGACAAGACCCTACCAAGCACTGTAGCAAGGTGAAAACGGCTATTGAGTTATTCAGCACATATGAAGAGAAGGGGCCTTTTTACCCAAGCTGGGGTGAAGAATATGCCCAAAAAGTGTTGGCCACCTGTAATCAGTAGTGAAGTAGACAGAGACCTTAAAAGAATAGCATGAAACGCATTGTCCGCACAATAGGAATTGGTTTGGTCATAGGTGTTGTATTGACCATCATAGAGCTGTTTAATAGTTACTTTAGTGGAGACTCCATAGAATTTGACAACAGCCTGCTCCGCATCCTGCTGTACTATGAGATTTATGCCATACCCCTGACCCTGGTCAATTCTGAGTTCTTTAATTTCATCTATGACCGTATCAAATGGTATCGCTATCTGAAGTACCGCCTGGTCTTTGGGTTCATCGGATCGGTAATACTCACCCTGATCACCATCTTTTTTGTACGTGCCTTTATTGAAATGGCGATTGAAGGCGAATCATGGGCCGTTTTTCTTGAAGGAGAACACACAGGGTATTACCTGAGTGCGTTGGTCATCACATTGGTCATTTCCATGTTCTTTCATACCATTTATTACTACAAAGAGGCGCAAAAGAACAAGGTGAAGGAGCAAAAGGTGATTGCCGGGACCGCCAGCGCCAAATTCGATGCCTTAAAGAATCAGCTGGATCCACATTTTTTGTTTAACAGCTTAAATGTGCTCACCAGCCTTATTGAAGAGAATCCGGCCAGTGCCGAGCAGTTTACCACCTCGCTTTCCAAGGTGTATCGCTATGTCCTGGAACAAAAGAATAAGGAGCTGGTGACGGTGGACGAGGAACTGAATTTTGCCAGAACCTATATGTCTTTGCTCAAAATGCGTTTTGAGGACAGTATTGTATTTGATATTCCGGACACAGCGTCCAACCCCGAAAGTAAGGTCGTGCCTTTGTCACTGCAATTACTGTTGGAAAATGCTGTTAAGCACAATATGGTCACCAGCACGAAGCCGCTGCACATTAAAATTTATGAAGAAGGAGATTATCTGGTGGTCATGAATAACCTGCAGCCCAAACAAATTGTAAAAAAGAGCAGTGGTGTTGGATTGAGCAATATTAAGCAACGCTATGAATTGCTCACACAGAAAAAAGTAATGATTAATAAGGGCGAGAAGGAATTTGCCGTGGCTATTCCTATGCTCACCAAACCCCTACATATTATGAGAAGTATGACCTCCAGTCAACGAGACATCGACGAAGCTTATGTAAGAGCCCGTAAGCGCGTTGAGGAATTAAAGGGCTTTTACTATAGTTTGATCTCATACATAGTCGTGATTCCTTTTCTGGTGTATATCTGGTATACTTTTTCACGCTTTACCATTCAGTGGTTTTGGTTTCCGGCCATAGGCTGGGGTATTAGCCTGATCATCCAGGCCTACAGGGTCTTTGTGGATGACGGGGCACTGGGTGCCGGCTGGGAAAAGCGTAAGATCGAGGAGTACATGCGTGAGGAAGAACAGAACCGTTGGAAATAAAAGGCATTATGAAATCATTATCAAAGGAACAGAAACGATTTGTGCGCGCCCGCCACAGGGTATCGCAACTCAAGTCTTATTACATTCATATACTGATTTATGTCATTGCCAATCTCTTTATTTCGGGTGTGAAGGTGTCCTTTGCGTTGCGAGCGGGAGAAACCTGGAGCGAAGCCATTTTTAGTTATAATACCTTAAGTGTCTGGGTGGTATGGGGTGTCTTTTTACTGGTGCATACCTTCCGGGTGATTGGCCTGCCATACCTTCTGGGCTACGACTGGGAGAGCAGAAAACTGGAACAGTTTGTGGATGATGAATTAAGAAAAGAACAGAACTTTAAAGTTTAAGATATTATGGAAAATTATAGCATAGAACCTTACGATCAGGATAAGGTTTCAAAAGATTTTAGAAAAGAGGACGCCTATATGCGTGCCAAAAAACGAGTGGAAAGCCTAAAGGGATTTTACTGGCATCTGGCTGTGTACATAGTGGTCAATGCGTTTTTGATCATCTTTATTGGGTATAATTCAGGGGGGCGCTATTTTAGTTTTGGTGCCTGGTCTACAGCCATATTCTGGGGCATAGGCCTGCTGTTTCACTTCCTTGGTGTTTTTGGTCCGGATTTTATTTTTGGAAAGGACTGGGAAAAGCGTAAAATAGAGGAGTTTATGAAAAAAGAGGAGGATAACTGGAAATCTGGAAACTAATAATATGATGAGATACTTAGTCCTTGGAATTACTCTTTTATGCAGTTTTTCATTGGCCTACGGGCAGGATCAGACCTTGATTAAAAACGTTCGCTTGTTCGATGGCGCTATTGTTACCGAAGGCACCTCCGTTCTTATTGAAGGGGAACTGGTAAAGGCTGTGGGACCTGATGTCGCTGCAGATCCTGCAGCCCAGGTGATTGATGCCAGCGGACAAACCCTGATGCCTGCCTTATCCAATGCCCACGTGCACGCCTGGAGCCCTGAAACACTTAAGGAAGCGGCAGATGCAGGGGTGCTCAATGTCATGGACATGCATGGTATTGAGCGCTTTCAGCAAATGCTCAGGCAGTTGAACGATTCCACCGGCTACGCGACCTATTACATTGCCGGAGCTGCGGCAACAGCTCCGGAAGGTCACGGCACGCAGTTTGGATTTCCTACGCCCACCTTGTCAACACCTGAAGAGGCTCCGCAATTCATTGCAGATCGTGTGGCAGCAAATGTCGATTATGTGAAGATCATTGTTGAACCCTGGAAAAAAACACTGAGCTCTGAGACCGTGGAAGCATTAATTCGCGAAGCACATAAGGCCAAAAAACTGGCGGTGGTGCATGTGAGTCGTCTGGAAGATGCCATGATGGTTCTTGGGCATGATGCGGATGCTTTGGTGCACATCTGGTGGGATAAGGAGATTTCCAAAAACCAGCTGGAGCAACTTAAGACCAGAGAGTTTTTCGTGATTCCGACCCTGTTAACCACATTAAAAGCATTTGAAACCATGGAAATGGAGGCCGATCAGTTTATGAGCAAGGCACAGCTGCTGTCCCAGATCAAAATACTATTTGATGCCGGAGTACCCATATTGGCGGGTACCGATCCACCAAATCTTGGGATCAATTACGGAACGGATCTGTATCAGGAAATGGAATTGCTTTCTGAAGCGGGGCTCTCTCCTATAGAAGTGCTAAAAACAGCTACAAGCAATGTGGCTACTGCTTTTGGAATTGACAATAAAGGTTTTGTAAGGCCCGGATACAAGGCCGATCTCATCCTGCTGGAGCGCAATCCTTTAGAAAACATTACGAATATTTCTTCCATTTCACAGGTGTGGAAGGGAGGTAAACCCCTTAAGAAATGAAAGTCATCATCATAGAAGACGAAAAGCCGTCGGCACGGCGCTTACAGAGAATGCTCAAAGAACTGGATATGGAGGCTGAAACCCTTTTACATTCGGTAGAAGAGTCCATGGACTGGTTCCAGAATGAGCAACACCCGGATCTGATCTTTTTAGATATTCAACTGAGCGACGGACTGTCCTTTGAGATTTTTGAGGCCATTGACATCCGTTCGGCGGTGATTTTTACCACCGCATACGACGAATACGCCCTTCAGGCCTTTAAACTAAACAGTATAGACT
>CAWZYX010000122.1:0-8664 GCA_963966315.1 uncultured Winogradskyella sp.
ATTAATCTGAAAATAAGATGTAAAGGATAAATATGGAGGATTAACTCCGTTGTTCTCCATTATCTCCCATCCTGTAAATGTAACTTCCTATCCGTTCAGTCCAGAAGAGTTTGGATTCCAAATGAAAGATTAGATATAGTAAGTGTGAGAGATTAACTGCTTTGTTCTCCACAGTTTCCCATCCTGTAAATGTAACTTCCTGTCCTTTCAGTCCAGAAGAATGTGGATTCCAAATGAAAGATTAGATATAGTAAGTGTGAGAGATTAACTGCGTTGTTCTCCACAGCCTCCCATCCTGTAAATGTAACTTTCTGTCCTTTCAGTCCAGACGTCTTTAAACAACAAAGTGCATTCAAATAAATTTGATGCCCTTTGTTATTCAAATCCGTAACGAAGTTACGCTTAATTGTGGAGTCGGGGAGATTAACTGCGTTGTTCCCTAGAGACTCCAAAGTTGCAAATACAACTGCCTGTCTGTTCCAGCCAGGTGCCTAAAAACACTGAAATCCGTTCAAGCAAGCTTGACGGATTTCTTTAGTTTTTACTCACAATGCAGTTGTGAGTGTCGTGGAGTCGGAGGGATTCGAACCCTCGTCCAAACAAGGAACCAAAGGGCTTTCTACACGTTTAGTTTTTTCTTAATTGTAGACCGTAAGCTGACAAAAAACAGCCCACTTACAGCTTAGCTTTTAAATCTTGAAAGGGCATCAAAGCGCTACCCCATCTTGGTCAATTTTTACGATGCCTCTGAATGGAACGCCACTGACCAGGGCTTTCCAGAGACATTTAGCTTTCCCGTTTTACGGGAATAGGCTTAATCTTACTGTGATTCAGATTATGCAGCTAAAGCGTAGTTATTCTCGCCGTTTAAAGTTTGACCTAGCCTTTTACGTGTTTCAATGTCATTACACGACGTGCTTACCATTTCATTCATCTCGCTGTCAAAACCAGTCGACCCCAATATGTTAAAGACCTTTTTTTAAAGGATTGCGAAGTTAGTAAAATCTTTGCAATTGGCGCTAAATCCCGTTATTTTCGTGCAATTATTGTACCAGATTCCATAGCATGACATTCGCCATTATTACCGAGCGCAAAAACCCACCGGATCGAAGGGTGGTCTTTTCACCA
The DNA here is from genome assembly GCA_963966315.1 of uncultured Winogradskyella sp. Classification (GTDB taxonomy): domain Bacteria; phylum Bacteroidota; class Bacteroidia; order Flavobacteriales; family Flavobacteriaceae; genus Winogradskyella_A. Next base: position 1,129 of record CAWZYX010000122.1, read on the forward strand.
GAAATATTGCAGCAAGCAAGAGCTCAATTCCCGAAAGCCAAATTCATTGTTGAAAAATCAGCCATTCGGGTGTTTCCTGATGAGGCTTACGAGGCTCTGGGTTTTGAAGTAAAAGCGGATGTTTCGGAGGCTGATGTGATGATTGGCGTTAAAGAGGTGCCACTGGATCATCTTATGGCCAACAAAACCTATTTTTTCTTTTCCCATACCATCAAAAAGCAGCCGTATAACAGAGAGTTACTGCAGGAGATCTTAAAGAAAAAGATAGTTCTTTACGATCATGAGACAATTGTAAAGAAGAATGGTGCCCGGCTAATTGGATTTGGACGCTATGCTGGTCTGGTAGGGGCTTATAACGGATTCCGAGCGTTGGGCCTTAGAGATGGTTTATTTGATCTTCCCAAGGTGGAAACACTAGAAGACCTGATGGCAATGAAACGCGAGCTGGAAAATATCAAACTGCCAAACATCTGTATTCTTTTATCCGGATCGGGAAAAGTTGCCTATGGGGCCAAAGAGATCCTGGACCATTTAAACATCAGAGAGGTTAGTGCTGATGAATACCTTTCAGGGGATTTTTCCGAACCTGTGTACTGCATGGTGGACGTTATGGATTATGCCAAACGCAAGGATGGTCACCCGGGAGATAAATGGGAGTTCTTTGATGATCCCAGTGATTACGAGAGTGATTTTATGCGATTTGCCAAAGTTTCTGACTTCTTTATAGCAGGACATTTTTACGGTAATAATGCTCCTTATCTATTCACCAGAGAAGATGCCAAGTCACCAGAGTTTAAAATTAATTTGGTTGCTGACATTTCCTGCGATATTGACGGGCCTGTGGCCAGTACCATACGACCCTCTACCATTGCAGAGCCGTTTTACGGGTATGATGCTCAAACTGAATCGGAGGTGGCTTTTGATGCCCCGAATGCCATCACCGTGATGGCGGTAGATAACCTCCCATGCGAACTGCCTAAAGACGCCCGTGAAGGCTTTGGGGAAGCCTTTTATGAGCATGTGCTCCCCGCTTTTTTTAACGGTGATAAGGATAGAGTTTTAAAGCGGGCTCAGATCACTACCAGACAGGGGACTTTAACAGAGAGGTTCTCTTATTTACAAGATTTTGTGGATGATAAAAAGTAGTAGGCTCTCAAAAATGCTGAACAGTATTTCCGATCAAAATAGTCACGCCGGCAGATGCAAAATGAGCCAGATCGTCCACAGTTGCCTGTCCTTCGGGTGAACTCATGGATTCGTTCATTTGAGCTTCGTTCCTGAAGTGTAATTCGGCCATGAGGTGGTAGTCACTTGGACTGCCTCCCGGTCCTCTCTTAATTTCAGTCCATTCAATTTTTGATATACCTTCAATTTGTTCGACCAAGGGCAGGTGTTTTTCTTTATAATATTGATTGAAGGCCTCTTTATCTTCCGGAATATTGTAGAGAACAATGACTTTGAACATGTGTTGCTTCGATTTACAATGTTTGTGCGCTTAAAAATAATGAAACCTTTCATATTTGATTACAACAAGCCGATTAAACTCCGAACATAATAATATCTTTAAGGCGATGAAACCGGCCGAGGCATACATTCTGAAACAAAAGGAACCCTATCAATCGATATTACTGCATTTACAAATGCTCATAAATCATGCCATGCCTGAGGCCGATCTTTTATTCAAGTGGAGCTTGCCATTTTATTACATCGGTAAACGACCTATATGCTATTTAAATCAATCCAGAGACTATGTAGATGTGGGGTTTTACCACGGGAAGTATATGAGCAGGTATCAGGAGTTAATGGTATCAGAAAAGCGCAAGCTAGTACGATCCTTGCGTTACAGGTCCTTGGATGAGATAAACGATGAGGTCTTTATGTTTGTCGTAAAGGAAGCTAAACTTCACATGGATAAGCCCTTAATGGGTAAGAAAAGCTACTAGGTTTACTAATGGAACTCTATTCTGCCAACAATCAATTGAGTTGATTAATGGTTTTTCTAATGGCCACCAGATTCGTTAACAAGCCATCAAGTCTGCTTAGGTCTAGCATGTTAGCCCCATCACTTTTGGCATTGGCCGGATTGAAATGAGTTTCAATAAAAAGACCATCTACATTATTGACCACTCCTGCCCGAGCGATGGTCTCGATCATTTCAGGTCTTCCTCCCGTAACTCCTTTGCTTTGGTTGGGTTGTTGCAGAGAATGGGTTACGTCTAAAACTGTTGGGGCATATTCCTTCATAGTCGGTATCCCTCTAAAATCCACGATCATGTCCTGATAACCGAACATGGTTCCTCTGTCCGTGATCCAGGCATGAGGGTTTCCCGAGTCCTTTACTTTTTTGACGGCGTGCCTCATGGACTCCGGACTCATAAACTGTCCTTTTTTGAGGTTAACCACCTTACCTGTTTCGGCAGCAGCTACCACCAGATCGGTCTGTCTTACCAGAAAGGCGGGTATCTGGAGGACGTCCACATATTTGGCAGCCACGGTGGCATCTGATACCTCATGGATGTCTGTGATGGTTGGAATGTCAAAGGTTTCGCCAACTTTCCTAAGGATTTTTAACGCTTTTTCATCTCCTATCCCTGTAAAGCTGTCGATACGACTCCTGTTGGCTTTTTTAAAGCTTCCCTTGAAGACATAGGGAATGCCTAATTTATCTGTGATTGAAACAATGGTCTCGGCAATTCTCAAGGCCATTTCCTCTCCCTCAATGGCACAGGGGCCTGCTAAAAGAAAAAAGTTGTTCGAATCTGTGTTTTTAATTTTGGGGAGTGCCGAATAATCCATGGTCTATTGCGCTTACATTTAGGCTGCAAAGATAATTTAAATTAGAGATAAATCATTTAAACGAAGCTAATAGCTAAAATTAAATGTACCTTTGCGCGCTTAAAATCAGCATCGTAAATGGCTCAGATTAAAAACATTGCAATTATTGCACACGTCGATCACGGAAAAACCACTTTGGTTGATAAAATTATGCACCACTGTCAGTTGTTTAGAGAAAACGAAACTACAGGTGAGTTAATACTGGATAACAACGACTTGGAGCGCGAACGCGGGATTACCATTACCTCTAAGAATGTCGCAGTTACCTATAAAGGCACTAAGATCAATATTATTGACACACCTGGTCACGCCGATTTTGGTGGGGAAGTGGAACGTGTCTTAAATATGGCCGATGGTGTTTTGTTGTTGGTAGATGCTTTTGAAGGGCCCATGCCTCAAACCAGATTTGTGTTGCAAAAGGCCTTGGACCTCGGACTTAAACCCTGTGTGGTAGTAAATAAGGTTGATAAGGAAAACTGCACACCAGACGAGGTGCACGAGGCGGTGTTTGATTTGATGTTTGAATTGGGTGCTGAAGAATGGCAATTAGATTTTCCTACAGTCTATGGATCTGCCAAACAGAATTGGATGAGTGAGGACTGGACACAGCCTACCAATTCCATTGAGCCCTTGCTGGAAATGGTTATTGAACACATTCCATCTCCAAAGGTCGAAGAAGGAACTACTCAAATGCTTATCACCTCATTGGATTTTTCATCGTTCACAGGTCGTATAGCCATTGGTCGTTTGCAAAGAGGCACCCTTGAAGCGGGAATGCCGGTATCACTTGTTAAAAGAGAGGGGAACATTGTTAAATCCAGAATTAAGGAACTGCACACCTTTGAAGGTTTAGGCCGCAAGAAGGTAGACCGTGTAGAAGCTGGTGACATCTGTGCAATAGTAGGACTTGAAGGCTTTGAAATAGGTGATACCATTGCTGATTTTGAAAATCCTGAAGGTCTTAAAACCATAGCGATCGATGAGCCAACCATGAGCATGCTATTTACCATCAATGATTCTCCGTTTTTTGGAAAAGATGGAAAGTATGTCACTTCAAGACACATCAAAGAGCGTCTTACCAAAGAACTTGAAAAAAACCTGGCCCTTCGTGTTGAGGAAACAGACTCTGCCGATAAGTTCATGGTCTTTGGTCGTGGTGTATTACACCTGTCTGTATTGATTGAAACCATGCGTCGTGAGGGCTATGAGTTGCAAATTGGTCAGCCTCAGGTGATCATTAAAGAAATAGATGGGGTAAAGTGTGAACCTTTTGAAGAGATGACGATCGACCTCCCGGAAGAGGTATCTGGCAAAGCCATTGAACTGGTAACCATGCGTAAGGGCGAGATGACAAGCATGGAGGCCAAAGGGGATCGTATGATCTGTAAATTTATCATTCCCTCCAGAGGGATCATAGGCTTGCGTAACAGCCTGTTAACGGCTACAGCCGGTGAGGCGATCATGGCGCACCGTTTTATTGATTTTCAACCTGTAAAAGGCGGTATTCCTGAACGCCTGAATGGTTCTCTGGTCTCTATGGAAAATGGTCAGGCCATTCCTTACTCTATTGACAAGCTTCAGGAACGTGGTAAATTCTTTGTGGATCCGGGAGAGGATATTTACGAAGGACAGGTGATAGGAGAGAATTCTCGTGGTGATGATATGGTGGTGAACGTTACCAAGACCAAAAAACTATCCAATGTACGCTCTGCAGGTGCCGATGATAAGGCAAGGATCGTACCAGCCATAAAATTCTCTCTGGAAGAAGCACTGGAGTACATTCAGAAAGATGAATATGTAGAGGTAACCCCTAACCATTTGAGGCTACGAAAAATTTTATTGAAGGAAGTCGACCGTAAACGAAGTAAGGCAATTTAGATATTAGTTGCCTCCATAATCAGGGATGTATAGGGAATGTGAAAGTAGGATTCCTCCAAGGTACACTGCACTGTGTTAAAATACGGTTGCAGCAGCTCAAGGTAGGAATCTTTATTGCGAACATAGGCCCCTCGGTCCTGATCCAGTAAAAAACGAGCTATTTTATTCTGGTTCGGTATGTAGCATCCATCCAGAGTTAGCAATTTTCCTGAGGGTTGAAGCATGGTTTTGGCAGTCTCTAAAAAGAGCTGACATTCCTGGTCCGTCATGTGGTGCAGTACCCCTGTAGCAATGACATAATCATAAGTGCCCCGACCGTCTAATTTTAATGCCTTTAAATTGGAGCAAATAAAGTGTGCCCTGTGACCGTATTTCAATCGTGCTTTTTCAATATAAACAGGATCAATATCAATTCCTGTGTAGTTCACCTCGGGTAGAAACTGCAGTATATCGCCGGGACCACAACCAAAATCCAAAAGCTTTTGTTCAGGTCGAATGTTCAGATAGTCCTCAACGAACTTACGCCGTGCACGATAGCCGCCAACGAGTTTCTGATAAGACGAATAAAGAACGGGACTTTTGAGGATGTTTCTAAGGTCCATTTGTGGGTATTGTATAATCCTTGCGAAAGGTAATTTAATTTTCACTTTTAATCCTTCGATTAATTGATATCTTCGACAAAGAAATGCGCCATACGTTGAAACAGTTCGTCACACTTCATCAAAAGTCTGTCTATTTCACCTTCTCTGCTGTAATTATGCTGCAAATGGTTCTGGCTTTTCAGGGATTTGATGTATGTGATGATGGTTTTGCCGCCACCTTTTATCAGCAGTTTTTTAATGCCCCCGATTCCGTAGAATACAACTTTGTTTACTGGTTGTCGGGTTTGGTTGGAGGTATTTGGTACGAGCTCTTTCCTACGGGGGGGATTCTATGGTTGCGCCTTCTCGCAATTTTAGTGAACACCGGAACCATGTATTTAGCCTATCGTCTCCTGAGACCTTACATGTCATTGTACCTATTATTACCGGCGTTAACGATGGCCTTATTTATCAATGATTTTGGTTTTCTGTTGTTTTACAACAACCATTTAACAGCTTTTTTAGCGATGCTCAGTATGTTGTTCCTGCATCGGGGTCTCATTCATAGTAATTTTACCTATTTGTGGATATCTGGCTTGTTAATAGGTCTAAATGTCTTTTCGCGATTGCCAAACCTTAGTCAGTTGGTGCTTATTCTGGCATTCCCAATTTGGTATGGTCTTAAGAACGGAGGGATAACGACCATGATCAAACCTATTAGCAGCTTTGCGCTTGGCTTCATTTCAGCCTTAGGGGTGGTGACTTTTGTGTTATTACAGCTTGGGCAATTTGAGATTATGCAACGGGCCATGCTTAGCTTAGTAGATCTGGGATCGACAGAACAAAGCACCCATAATGTAGGAGATCTTCTGAGAGATTACCTCGGGCACTACAAACAAGTAATTAAATATTGCATTCTGCTGATCTTTCCACTTACAATGACCTGGTTATCAACTTCTAAACGAATTAGTACAACTGTTAAAGTTGTACTGTATGTGGTTATTTTTGTTTTTCTGTTGTTTTGGTTCTACAGGACTGAGATTTATGGATTTTACGCTTTGGGATATTTTGGTCTGCTGGCCGTGATGTGGTTGGAAAAGAGAAAGGAAATGATATTATTGGTCTTTATGGCATTTGTGATGCAGTTCTTTCTGCCCTTTGGAAGTGGAGGTGGCATCAGATCAATTGGTTATGCTTCACTCTGGTTGTCTTTGCCTTTATTTTTTTATGCCATTCAATTAGTGCTTGCGAAGTTGGCTTCAACAAGCAATCTTTTCCAAGAGCCAGGAGGTTTTAAAAAACCAAAAGCCAAAGCCTTCATTATCCTGCTATTAATTTCATTTTCCATCGTAAGATCGTACAGTTGGTTCAATCAAGCTTACTTTGACCCCGGACCACGTGTCGAAAAGGTTTATGGTATCAAGAGTAAGTATGCTCGGGGGGTATTCACCACTAAAGAAAGGGCTGAAATTATTAATGGACTGTTGGTGGAGTTACCTAGTTATATACAACCTAATGACTATCTCCTTGTGTATGATAAAAGCCCTATGGTCCATTTTCTCACTCAAACAAGACCCTATATGTATAATTCCTGGCCCTGGATCTATGATACGCTTTCCTTTGAAAAAAAACTCGAACAAGCCGCAAAGAAAAGGTTAGACCTTCCTGTTGTTGTAGTTCAAAAATTCGAGACGATAAAGCGTTTTTCAAAACCACAAAAGGAGTATGTTTCTTCGACCGCCGAGGATAATTTTTTTCACAATAATAAAATTGCTGCAATGATGAACACCTTTCTAAAGGACCATAGCTATCAAAAAATGTGGTCAAATGATTACTACGACCTTTACATTCCGGCCGGAGCGAATTGATAATCTCTCGATTTTAACTTAATTTGTGTTTTAAGGCTTCTTTATATGGCAAAAGATCTGGCTATAGTAATTCCCGTTTACAACGAAGTGGATAATTTAAATGAAATGCTGCGTCGACTGCTGCAGAGCATTAAAGGCATCACTACCAGTTTTGAGATCATTTTTGTGAATGACGGAAGCACTGACGGTTCAGACCAAGTGATCGAGGAACTCTGTCGAAACAAACCTCAGGTGTTCTTTGTAAACCTTACCAGGAACTACGGGCATCAGGTGGCCATTTCGGCAGGCTTGAATTATTGTAATGCCCGTGCGGTGATCACCATAGACGCCGATCTTCAGGATCCTCCCGAATTGATCAAGGATTTGTATACAGA
>CAWZYX010000123.1:0-8523 GCA_963966315.1 uncultured Winogradskyella sp.
GCGCAAAGATTGGTTTGCGGTCTACATCAATGCCATTGTAGAGAGATTCGACCCTCATACGTTTTATTTTGCTCCTGAAGATAAGGAACGCTTTGATGTGCGCATGACCGGAGAGTTTGAGGGGATTGGGGCACGATTACAAAAAAGAATGGATGTGATCTCTGTAAACGAAATTATTAGCGGTGGACCTGCCTGGAGACAGAACGACCTTGAAGTGGGAGATCAAATTTTAAAAGTCAGACAAGAGGACGAACTAGAGCCTGTAAATGTAGTAGGTATGCGACTTGATGACGCTATTAAATTTATCAAGGGGCCCAAAGGAACAAAAGTAATTCTAACAGTGAGAAAGGTAGATGGAGAGATCAAAGACATCTCCATAACGCGTGATTTGGTACAGATCGAGGAAACCTACGCTAAGAGCTCTGTAGTTGAAAAGGACGGTAAAAACTATGGTGTCATCACACTGCCAGGCTTCTACGCAGACTTGAGAGACTACGACAAGCGCAACGCAGCTTCTGACGTTAAAAAGGAAATTGAACGTCTTAAGAAACAAGACATGCAGGGACTGGTAATCGATCTTAGAGACAACGGAGGAGGTTCCTTACAGACAGTGGTAGACATGGCAGGGCTTTTTATCAAGGAGGGACCAGTGGTTCAAGTTAAAACGACAGGAGAACCGAAGGAAGTATTAAGCGATAAGGACAAATCCATATTATGGGATGGTCCTCTGGTGATCCTGGTCAATGAATTATCTGCTTCGGCATCTGAGATTCTGGCTGCTGCAATGCAGGATTATAAACGCGCTATTGTCATAGGAAGCGAGCAAACCTATGGGAAAGGGACTGTACAACAAGTGCTGGATTTGAACAGGATGGTAAGAAATAGCTCTGGTGGCGACATGGGCGCCCTAAAGTTTACAACTCAGAAATACTATCGAATTGACGGAGGGTCCACTCAGCTAGAGGGTGTTAAAAGTGATATTGTTGTTCCGGACAGGTACAAGTATATCGGTATTGGAGAACGCACCTATGATACACCTATGGCATGGGATAAAATTGATCCGGCCGATTATGAAGAGTGGGAGAATTACTTTGATTACGAAGCGACTATAGCCAAGAGTAGATTGCGTATGGAAAATAATGAGCAGCTAAGACTTATCGATGAGAACGCTAAATGGATTAACACCATCAGAGAGAACAATGACTTTTCACTGAATTACGATCAATACAAGCAACGTCTTCAGGAAAATGAGGATTATGCAAAAAGGTTCGATAGAATTGCGGAATATCAGAATAACCTTGAATTCAAATCATTGCCTTATGAGCTGAAACTAATGGCCAAGGATTCTACCTTAAAAGAAAAAAGAGAGCGCTGGCACAAGAGTCTGAGCCAGGATATTTATGTGGAAGAAGCCCTTAATGTACTTCAGGATCTTCAAATGACATATAAGATCAAAAACAACCTGGCAACGACTGTAAAAGAATAACTGCCAATGCCAGTATCTTCTGGGTCTCTTAATCAAATAGCGCTTCAAAAGTTTAAACGAAACTTTTGGGGCGTTTTTAGTTTATTCATTATTGCTGCAGTTGGTTTTATGGCGTTGTTTGCTTACGTGCTTGCACCAGACAACAGTTCTAATGCCAATCAAATGCACCTGTCTATTCACTCTAAGCCACCCGGATTTAAAATTGATATACTTACTTTGCCGGTTGCTGACGGCGTTGCTGTGGAACAATCGACTGTCTCAAAACTACTTTTTGGATACCGAAGCCGAGTCACTGAGATTCCACTAAGTTCATACCGTGTGGAAAAAGGTGTTTTGTATTACAAAGAGTATTCTGGCACTCATGTGGAGGTGGAGGGTGAAGAAAAAACACTGCCCTTATCGCATCTTACGAGTGCGGGAATAGAGGACCTTGTTGAGCAGCGAACCTTTTGGTTTGGTACCGACAAATACGGTAGGGACTATTTGAGCCGAATTATTATTGGTTCACGGATATCTTTTTCCATTGGTTTTGTGGCAGTATTGATTTCACTACTCTTAGGGCTTTTTTTGGGGAGCATCGCAGGATACTACGGTGGAAGGTGGGATGCGCTCATCATGTGGGTGATCAATGTTACCTGGTCCATACCTACTTTACTCCTTGTAATTGCTATCACTCTTGCATTGGGAAAAGGTTTCTGGCAGGTTTTTATAGCAGTGGGCTTAACGATGTGGGTGGAAGTTGCCAGAATTGTGAGAGGGCAGATAATGAGTGTCAAGGAAATGCAATACGTAACTGCCGCCAGAGCTTTAGGGTTCAGAGATTTTAGGATCATCACAAGGCACATTCTGCCCAATATTATGGCACCAGTTATAGTGATCTGTGCAGCTAATTTTGCTGCTGCCATCCTCATTGAAAGCGGCTTGAGCTTTTTGGGGATCGGTGCCCAACCACCTGTAGCCAGCTGGGGAAGTATGATCAGGGACCACTATAACTACATAATCCTGGGGCAGCCTTATTTAGCCATAATACCGGGCCTGTGTATCATGATCCTGGTCATGGCCTTTATGTTAGTGGGAAATGCATTGAGGGATGCCTTTGATGTAAAAGCTTAATAATTATTCAATTATCCTTAAAGAATCGCTTCCATCTTTCAGAGATTGAGTTTTCTGAAAACCAATCCGCACCGATTTCTCCAGTTTCAATCAGTATTTCACCATTTTGCCTAATGAGGGCGTGGGAGCCACAATTGGCAGGTGAAATAAAAACTTTTTCTCTAAAAAAATGATTCTTATCTGTAAATATAAACTCTGATTTTTTTTCTGGTCGGTTTTTAAGTTCTATTCCTGCTTCTACAAGTTTTATATAATAGATGTTTTGTTTATTTAATTTTTTTTTAATCGATCGAATAAATGATTTACGTTTATTCATTTCATATTTGGTCCATTTGTTATCTTTAGTTGCTGGGTCACATAAATCGTTTTTAAAACTAAAATCTATGATTATAGTAGTACTATCTGGTATAGTGCGATTTGTTATGGATTTTAACTCTTGTGCGATTCTGTCATATTTGGATTTTCCAATAAAATACCGTTCTACGAGTCTCTCTGTTCTCGTGGAATCCTTATTCTTAAATGACCATCTGCTTTTAGGATACAACGTGTCCCAGAGCTTTATTCTAAATTGTTGTTGATTCAGGGTGTCCCCATTTATGTCAAGATAGGTCTGCTTTTGAGAATAAAGCAACGAGCAGGTTAAAAGATTTAATAGAATAAAGTTCCGAATAATCAAGGTCAACATTGTTGTCTTAATTCATTAATTTCAACGTTTCGATCTTGAATAAAAGAGAGTAGGTCCTCTTTACCCAGATACTTCGATGAAGAGGTAATAAAATAAGGAGGCAGCGATTCCCAGGTTTCAAGTAGTTTGTTTTTATAAATGTCGATATGGCGCTCAATAGCCATGGGTTTTAGTTTGTCGGCCTTGGTAAAGACGATCCCAAAAGGGATGCCTTGCTCTCCCAGATAAGTCATAAAGTTCAAATCAATGGATTGTGGCTCGTGGCGAATATCTACCAACACAAAAGCGTTGACCAATTGCTGGCGCTGCTCGAAATAATTGGTGATGAATTTCTGAAACTTTTTTTTAGCACTTTTTGAGACCTTGGCATAACCATACCCTGGAAGATCCACCAGATACCAGTTCTTATTGATCAGGAAATGATTGATGAGTTGCGTCTTTCCAGGTTTTCCAGAGGTTTTGGCCAGATTCTTTCGGCTGGTGAGCATATTGATGAGTGATGACTTTCCTACGTTGGAACGTCCTATAAAAGCGTATTCGGGAATGGGCTGGGCAGGACATTTGGTAACGTCTGAATTGCTCATCACAAACTCAGCAGATTTTATTTCCATGTTTTGGCTTTGATTTGGTGGTGAGTTTAAAATCCTTTGGAGTCAAACCAGGACTTCAAAACCATATTGAACTCCTCCGGGTGTTCCATCATGGCTGCATGCCCACATTTATCAATCCAGAACAAATCTGAATTCGGAAGGAGATCATGAAATTCTCTCGCTACTTCGGGTGGCGTCACCGTATCATTCTTTCCCCAGATAATGCAGGTTGGGGTATGCATTTTAGGTAGGTCCTTGGCCATATTGTGTCTAATGGCACTCTTAGCAATAGCAAGTGTTTTTACCAATTTATTCCGATCGTTTACAGACTCATAAACTTCATCCACAATTTCTTTTGTAGCAATCGCCGGGTCGTAAAATACTTCCTGTGCCTTTTTTTTGATTACATCATAATCACTGCGCTTTGTGTATCCACTACCCATGGCACTTTCGTACAAGCCAGAACTTCCCGTAATGACCAGAGCTTTTACTTTTTTAGGAAACATTTTGGTGTGGTATAAGCCAATATGGCCCCCAAGTGAATTGCCCAGAAGAATGACCTCGTCATATCCCTTATGGTCTATAAACTCTTTTAGGTAAATAGCAAAATTTTTCACGTTGGTTTTAAGGAGCGACATGCTGTAAATGGGTAACTCCGGGATCAGCACTTTGTATCCGTTTTCGCTAAAAAAATGCGTAACGGAATCAAAATTGCTCAAACCTCCCATTAAACCGTGTAATACAATAATTGGGGTTCCTTCGCCTACTTCTATATAATTATAGTTGTTTTCCTTTTTCAGAAGGTGTTTCATGAAGGGGTTAGTCGTTATTGTTAAAAACAAATATAACTAAATCCTTTATAAAACAAGGGCATAAGAAGATTCTCTGTTTGTGGTTAAAGCTACCAATTTCAAAGGCTTTACAAGTACTTGAAATCCAATACAGATAGTTGCTAAGCTTGTTTTTGTTGGAACAGTTGACTCGTTGTCAATGGAAAACTTATCAACAAAAGTGGGTTTTTGTGGTAAAATGTGGGTAATTTTTCGATATATTTGATTTTATAAAAGGGGGAGTACCAATCATCTATCAGTGAACAGTTTAATTGGAACATACGAATGCAAAGCAGATGCCAAAGGGCGCTTAATGTTGCCTGCCCCACTGAAAAAACAACTGGCACCTATTGTAGACCGTGGGTTTGTTCTAAAGAGAGCTGTGTTTCAGCCTTGTCTGGAAATTTATCCTATGAATGAATGGGATAAACTAATGCAGCGTATCAACAAGCTGAACCGATTCAATAAAAAGAACAATGATTTCATTCGGCGGTTTACAGCAGGGGTAAAGGTTGTGGAATTGGATGCCAATGGTAGAATCCTCATACCTAAAGATCTACTGGTGTTTTCAGGAATAACGAAACAGACGGTTCTGGCCTCTGCGGTGAATATCATTGAGGTATGGGATAAGGATAAGTACGAACAGGCTATAGATGATGCGACCGTCGATTTCGCAGACTTAGCAGAAGAAGTAATGGGACAGGATGATATTGACCATGAATTACCATAATCCAGTATTACTACGCGATGCAGTTGATGGTTTGGCAATTAGGCCGGAAGGAATTTATGTCGATGTTACTTTCGGAGGAGGAGGTCATAGCAAAGAGATTCTTTCTAGGCTTGGCCCTAAAGGTCGTCTTTTTGCATTTGACCAGGACGAGGATGCTCAGGTTAACACAATAGATGACCAGCGCTTTGTGCTTATTCCAGAGAACTTTAGATACCTCAAACGTTTTTTAAGGCTCTATGGAGTAAAGGCTGTGGATGGTATTCTGGCCGACTTTGGGGTGTCCTCTCACCAGTTCGATGTGGCCGATCGAGGGTTCTCAATTAGATATGAGGCTGACCTGGACATGCGTATGGACAGATCCAGCAGACACTCGGCTTATCACGTTGTTAATGAATACAGTGAAAGTCAGCTGAGAAGTGTCTTATTCCAATACGGCGAGCTAAGACAGGCTCCGGCTATGGCGAGGGCCATCGTAGCGGCTCGAGAAAAAGAAGCCATAAGAACAAGTACCCAACTAAAAAATGTATTAAAGCGATTCTTAAACCCAAAACGAGAAAATAAAATTCTGGCGCAGATATATCAGGCCATACGTATTGAGGTTAATCAGGAGATTGAAGCTTTAAAAGAATTTTTGCTTCAGTCTGCTGAGCTATTGAAACCCGGAGGTCGGATGAGCCTTATATCCTATCATTCCTTGGAAGACCGTTTGGTAAAAAGGTTTATTCGCAACGGCATGTTTGAGGGAGAGCCGGAGCGCGATATGTTTGGAAATTTTGAAGTGCCCTTTAAAAAAATTGGAAAACTGATTGTGCCTACATCAGAAGAAATAGAAATAAATAACCGAGCCCGCAGTGCAAAGCTGCGAATAGCCGAACGCCTCTGATATGAAGAAGAATATCTACAGCATCCTAAAAGGTACCTTTCTCATAAGCGGAGACTCATATAAGAACTGGCGAGTGATCCTGTTCATTTCAGCCCTGGCAATTGTCATGATTGCAAGCGCACACAGTGCAGATCAAAAAGTGTATGAGATTGCAAAGCTAACGAATGATGTAAAAGAATTGCGGTCTTCTTTTGTCGATGGTCGTTCAAAACTAATGAGGCTTAAAATGGAGTCGACCATCATTAAAAAAGTTGAAAAGAATGGTATTGTGATCTCAGATATACCACCAAAAAAAATCAGAGTAAAAGCAAAACAAGACTGAGTTGGCCATTTCCGAACAAAACATATTGAATCGATTGTACTTTGTGTCTGGGTGCATGTTTGTGTTTGCAGCAGCTGTTGTCTTCAAAATATTCAGCATACAGTATCTCGATGGTGAGAAGTATCGTGATTTGGCTCAAAAAAGAACCATCAAAAATGTGGAGATTCCGGCCAACAGGGGTAATGTGTACTCGGCGGACGGTAGTCTTCTGGCTACCTCTATTCCAAAGTACGACATTAGAATTGATGCTGTTCAGTCTCAGGACAAACTCTTTGAAGCACAAATCAAAGACCTGAGTGATTCGCTTTCGGCCTATACCGGTAAACCTGCTGCTGTTCATGAATCCAGTATTAGAAAGGCCAGAAAAAACAAGAACCGTTATTTTCTCTTGGCCAGAAATATAAGTTACACAGACTATATACGCTTTAGGAACTTTCCACTCTTAAAATACGGAGCTATTAAAGGAGGTCTTATTGTAGAACAAACTACCAGAAGAGAACATCCCATGGGGGGTATTGCAGAACGATCCATTGGCTACGAACGCTTTGATGAGGAAGGTAACGTTTCCAGGGCGGGGATTGACGGTGCCTTTGGTGTGAAATATTTACGTGGCGAGAATGGAAGACGGCTCAAACAAAAAATTGGTAATGGCCAGTGGAAACCCATCAGCGATGCCAATGAGGTTGAGCCCAAGGACGGTTACGATGTATACACAACCATTGATGTAAATATTCAGGACATAGCACATCATGCCCTTTTGGGACAGTTGGAGCAATATCAGGCTGAACACGGCTGCGTTGTGGTTATGGATGTTAAAACCGGGGAGATTAAAGCCATTTCAAACCTGGCTAAAACCAGCTCCGGAAGCTATTATGAAAAACGAAACTACGCTGTTTGGGAATCGCACGAACCAGGTTCTACGTTTAAAACGATGGCTCTGATGGCCGTTCTGGAAGACGGGCTCATTGACACCTCCACAGTTGTGAACACTGCTAATGGAAAGAAGCGCTTTTACGGGCGTTACATTCACGATTCACGTCGCGGTGGTTATGGCAAAATATCTGCTGCCAAAGCCCTGGAGGTATCTTCCAATATTGGTCTTGCTTCCATTATCGATGAGCACTATGCAGCAGAGCCTGCTAAGTTTATTGGTCGTCTGGAGGACTGGAGGCTTCATAAGCCACTTGGGGTGTCTTTGAAGGGTGAAGGCCTACCTAATATACCGAAGCCCGGAGACAAAAACTGGAGCAAAAATGCTTTACCGTCCATGGCCTATGGGTATAACTTATTATTAACGCCTCTGCAAACCCTGGCGTTTTACAATGCTATTGCCAATGACGGACAGTTAGTTAAACCCAGGTTCATCAAATCAGTAAAAGAGTTTGATCGGAGCATAGAAGTCTTTGATAAAGAAGTGTTGGTTGAAAAGATCTGTTCAGACAAAACACTCATGGAAATTCGGGATATTCTTAAAAATGTGGTCATTAGAGGAACCGGACAGCGGCTTTATTCACCAACTTTTTCAATGGCAGGTAAGACCGGAACAGCAAGGGTTGAGTATTCGATGCCCGACTGGGAGGAAAACCCGAGATATATTTCATCTTTCGCCGGCTACTTTCCGGCAGATGAGCCAAAGTATAGCTGTATTGTGGTTATTCACAAACCAAGTACAGAAGTAGGGTACTACGGCGCCGATGTTTCCGGACCTGTATTTAAGCGCATAGCACAGAAAATTTACACCGATACACCCATCACAGACGAATTGGAAAACCTTGATTTTGAAGATGAAAAGGTGAAAGAAGGATATGCTCAGTTTTTGGCCTTGTCCAAAAAGTATAAAACGCTAATGCCTGATGTCACAGGGATGCCCGCAATGGACGCATT
>CAWZYX010000124.1:0-8489 GCA_963966315.1 uncultured Winogradskyella sp.
AATAGAATCCCAACATTGAGAAGTACTTTTTTCATGTGTATAATAAAGGTTTTAAAGAGTATTCATAAAATATTTTTGATCCTGACAAAGTTTTAGAAATCATAGTAAAACAACAAGTTAAAGCGCAAAGCATCTCCAGAAACCCCATCCTTATTGCTTCTGTTACCCCAGATGAATTCACCGCCCGCTTTAGCTCCATCAGTGATATCCCAGAATGTATTCATTCGTACGGTGTGTCCTTTATGGAAATTATTATCAGGAGTAAAAGATTTATTTTCTAAGCTGACCATGCTATAGGTAAAATTGGAGTAAATCAGTGTCGTCCACCTATGCTCATAGGTGCTGTAAAATCCATAGGTAAAAGGGGAAGTATATCCTCCGCTAGCAGGAAATTGAATATCAAAGCCATTTCCACCAAGATCATTGAAGTACCTCGAAATGGCCTGACCACCCACTCCCTGGAAATACCATTTACCTTTTGCCCAAGAATTAATCACGATAGAAGCAGAGACACCCCATCCTGGGATTAGTTCTGCCTTATTTTCGTATCTACCTGACAAGACAGGAATGATCCCAGAAACCTGAGCATTTCCCCAGCTAAAGCTTCTATCAGCCCTGATGGTTATATCCGGAATCAACTGAAAAGCTTCAATTTGTAATGAATCAGGTATATTGAGGTCGGGAGGAAAATACTCCAATCCAAAGGCAAAATTTGTTTCACCGATAAGCTTTGGTGCCGAGTACCTTATCTGTGGTGTTCTTGCAACTACGGAACCTGTGGGGCCGGAAAAATCAACCATGGAAGGTAAGGCATTAATATGTGAAAATAAACTCCAGGTCTGACCCAATAGAAACCTGCTTATCTGGCCATAAGCATGCCTTATCCTGAATCCATTGATTCCGGCAAAATCGGTTTCAAATCGGATAAAAACATTCCCCCGACTTGTCTTTCTGGTGATCTCAAAACCTAGTCGGCTCTGATCCAATCCATTATAATAATTGGGAATTATTTGGCCGGTAGTCGGTGTAGGAATCTCAAATGTGTTTAAAGTATTTTTAGTATTGAGGTTAATATTATCAAATACCACCAGATAGCGGACTGAGCCTAAAATCCTAAGTTGCATTTTTTGATCTGGCGTAACGATAAATAAGCCACGATCCTGTCCAATGTCAAGTGGCGCATCTTCAACTATTTTAGTGGTATCGGATTGTAGGGTGTCACTGGCGTGTGAAGTAACTATTGTTTTAACGCCTTCATCTCCAGTTTCCTGTGCCCTGATGCCTTCCGGCAAAATCAACATAGAAATGAGCTGGATCAAAAACAAGAGCATCAAATTTTTAAACATACTGAGAATTGCGTTTTCTATGATTTCAAAATTTAGCTATATATTATCGATTTAATCTGGAATATTATTGCCTGCAAATCCTCTCTCTTTGAATATTGCCAAATGAATGAATCAGGAATTGCTGTTAAAGTGTCCATTCATTAAGCCTTGGGCAATTGAACTCACTTCACTTTCCTATCACAAATACACTTAGCAAATGCCTCCCCCTTAGTGAACATCACAAACTGCCCAATGACTTGTATATTATAGCCCTTTAAAATACATATTTAACCATCAGCTGTAATCTACTGCCAACGCCCTCTGTATCGTCGCCATTCACTCGTTTTAAGATCATGTATTCAATACCCGTATTCACTTTTTTATAAGGAGACCAAATAAGATTAAGGTGGGCGGATTGACCTCTCTTCATTTTGTATGAAGCTCGGTAATCAGATGGATCTATGGAATAATAATTCACATTCAGATTCGATACCAGTGTCTGCGATAGGTTGATTGCAACTCCTGTTCCAAGATTCCATGCTGGCATTGTTTCCAGATTTCCATTTGGATCAAGAATCGCAGAGGCATTTGTTCCAAGAGTAGCAACGATTTGACTTCCCCAGCCTTGTCCATAAGAGGCCATCCAACGAAAAAAGTGCTTATTTCCAAAATATTCGCGGCCGCTAAAGCTGAAACCCCAACCAAAAGCAGTCGAGTTAGGTATAATTCCCAAACCATCCCACCTTAACTGAAATAGGGAGGCTCCCAGCATCAATCGACCACCTGAAGAAGTACTTTTTGTTAATCGTCCTGCAAGCAGTGGCAGATTTTGACTTGCCTGACCCAAAGAATCAGGTGCATCGATCCCTGGAAATTCCAGCATTTCTAAAGCCAGCGCATACTTAAAGCTTTTCCCAAGTTTGTCTTCAAACCTAATTTGAGCACGTCTAGTGCCTGTCAGCGCATCTCCGGCTGCAAAGTCAATGGTATTCGGTATGGCAAACAAGTCAGATTGAGTGCCCCATGTTCTTCCGATCAACAGGCGACCAAGCACTCCGTAAAAATGCCGTAATCTGGGTGTTTGATTGAATGGTCCTCTTTCTAAATTGTAAAAATCCATTTCAAAAAACACACGAAGGGGCATGCCTGTTTTGGTAATGCTTCGAACATCCACATTGAATCTCGATTCTCTAGCATGCATGTTCATATAGCCACTTTGCTCCGGGCGGCCATCTCCAGCAATAGGTACATTTTTAATTTCATATTGGAAGCGATCGTAGCTTCCATCGAAATCCTGAATATAGTCAAGCTTGACATAACCACCGATGGACATGCGAGTCTTTGTTCCAAACAAAGGCCAAGAGTTCGGGAAATTGGCATCAACCAAATCCTGACCAGTATAGTCAATCATGTTGTCCCTGAAATCGTCTATTCGGCTCGAATCAGTCTTAGAAGTATTAAGGGTGTCTCCTGCATGCCATTGTTGGCCATTGACATTCAAACTTAAAATAGAAAGAAGCAGGAGTGTAAATATGGTTATCTTGTTTTTCACGAGAATCAGTTTATAAAATTAGTTATTTGCATAAAATGCATTTTTCAATAAAATCGTAAGTAAGCAGATTTACCATTTTGATCAATCACTTCCAGTGTAATTACAACTCCCTGATCATTTTCTTCCATATATAATTCTACAGGCGCTAGAACAGTGTGCATATAGCCGTCCAGTGCAATGGTTAAATCATTTCCTTTATCCACCGGATCATAAAACACATTTTCAAAAGGTTTACTCTCCACCAAAGTCATGCCTTCAGCTGCGATGGCAGCCGTACGACCACGATTTCCAGATGTTAAGCTTTGAAGTCTGTCCTGCCAGTCCAGACTTTCAATTTTTTTTCTTTTGCTCATAATTCAGATATTTTAGTAAAGTATTCGATTACATATTAATGTTTTAAGACCAGGACTTATCCATTTTATTTACTCCAGGAACTCCCAAAAACGATATAAAAAGCAAAGTCTTTTCCATTGCCCCAGGCAAAATCGAGGCCTGAGTGCAATCCGAAAACCTTGGCAATTTTATACCTGAAACCTGTACCTACTGTATAGGCCCACTCTATATTATCAAAAGTGTCGATTGATTGAAAAGCTTTTCCTGCTCCAGTGAAGGCGATGAGAGACCATCGTTTATACACCTCATAGCGCCATTCTGTTTCAGCCAGCAAAGTATTGTCGCTTTGATAACGCATAGCAGGAATCCCCCTGAGTTGTATAAAGGGATAGGCGTATAATGGAGCATCTCCAATCAGGTATTTACCATCAAAGCGCCAGCCTGAGAAGAGCCTTTTACCAACTGGCACGTACCCCAACATATAGGTATTCAAGGCAAAGTAATCATCATCAGCTCCCAGCCATGTTGCATTGTAGTCAAAAACGACACCGGCATTAATCCCCCTGGTCGGTGTGAACATATTATCCCGGTTATCATAATTTATTCGGGGTTGAATCATGCTAATGGTTGATGTCCCTTTCAGTCGCTTAAGAATCAGGTTCAACAATGGTCTGCCAGGGATGGTGTCTAAGCTATTCTCCGTCTTAAAGAAGATGTACGAGGCACCAAGAAACCACCTGGAATCTGCAATTCTCACCTGTGCTTTCTGATACACCACCCATCCATCCAGATTAAGGGTTACAGGATTCTTACTGAGAAATTCACTGTTATTTCCATAATACTTGATATTAACGTGCGGTTTAGCAACTGCAGTCATCGTTCTTACCTTATCGGCACCAAAAATATGGGAATGGAAAACTCCCCCCAACCAGGTCTTATTTTGCGTTCCTAAGCCCGCCACACCAGTTACATTAGGGGTCACACCTTTGCCTCCCCTACCCTTATGGGGATGAAAAAAGCAAATAGCTGCTCCACCACCATAGCCAAGGGCCGGCTCAGTGATGATGATTGGGATGGGGAAAAAGCCACCTGGAGATTCAAGAAAAGCACCCATGTCCAGAGCTCCATCCTCCGGATCCTTGAAGCTCATTTTATTCCGTTTTTGTTGACTGTCATCAAGCGCATTACCCTGAGAATAACACACATCTGATTGACTGACCAACCAGCCAGTCAACAGGCAACCTATAATTACATATCTTATCAAAATTTGTTAATTAACATGGTCTGAATATCTTTATTTATGATTCGCCCTATAGAGTCATTCCACGAAGCAGGTTCTTGCCTTTAAATCCAAATCGATAATTAACACCAAAGACAATCTGTTCACGGCTGCCCAGAAAGGTATATATCCCGTTAAACTGAAAGCGATGACTGAGTTGGAAATTGACTCCTGTGGTCATGCTCATAGGATAATACAACCTTTTTTGAAAGCTGTAGTAGATGGAGACAGGTTCCGGGCTGTTCAACCAACCAGACAAACCTTCATAAATGCCCCCAAAAACTTCCTGCTGAGCATCATTGAGGTCTCCATACCAGGCATCTAACTGCTCGGAGGCTTGTTCCTTTTTTTCCGGTGTGATGCCGGCAAGTTTTTCCAGATCGGCCTTTCCCTCACTTTGAGGGTTTAAGCCCAAATACTGAGTTCCTACCAGGAATACTATGTTCCTATCCGGATGACGCTTGAAACGGTGCATATATCCAACTCTCCCATCTATTACGATTGTACTTGAGGGTTTTTCAAGGCTGGGAACAAACGTCCATGTCTGTACAAAATTGCCAGCCATAACCATAGGTCCAATTCCTCCTGCTACCACAGTACCCCATCCTAGGGTGGTACCGGCATTTTGAGTTTGAAACTGTATGTCAATCGGGAGTCTCAAATGCACGTTGGTGGTCGATTCTATATGACCAGCCAGGGCGAAGAAATTGATAAAGGGAAGCAGGTAGAAATCATATTTGGCTACTACAGCATTTACGTTGGCTTTGATGGATTCAAAACGGGCCAGGCCATCAACGTTTACAAGATTATCCGGATTAAAACCAACCTCAAGCTCATTTAATATAAGGTTCTGACTGGAATGTCCGTATGTAAGCATAACGCCATTGGGATAGGGTAAATCAAAACCCAATTCCCTCAATTTCCCCCCCATAATTGGCAGGTGCCAGGGGTAGTCCGATTTGCTGATACTATCCCTATATGATTCATAAGTATCATCAATACTTAAATTTGATACCTGGCTAAAGCCGGAAATAATAATTAGATTAAATAGAATAGTATATATATACTTTTTCATGGCTTTAGTTATGTCTTAATATAATAGTAACTTGTTCAAAATTATTGGCGATTTGAGCACTCTCCCAAAGATCTTTGTAAATGAGCAGCGCTATGATTGCTGATACCCGGTCCTCTGTGATCACATCTTCAAATATTCCACTATCAACCACCGCATTAATCAGCGACTGAACCAAATCCTTTGCATTGGTCTCATTGATGGTTTGAAACACTGGCAAAAGAATTGCCGCAATGTTCTCTTCATTGATATTATCCTCAATGATATCCAGAGACAAGATGAGTTTGGCTATAAATCTCGATACGGCTTCAGCATTAATACTCGAGATAAATTCAATGGCTGGTTGAATCAATGCTTTGATACTCTCTTCTGTGACATTTTGCTTAATAAAACCATTCAAAGCAGTAGCAATCCTGAAAGCGGTATATTCAGGATTGATATTATCAAGAATTGGGCTCAACAGTCCGGATAGATATTCGATCACTTCCGGTGCCACATCATCTGCCAGATTCACCAACCAAGAAGCGATCGTTGTGCCCGCCAATTCAGGGTCTAGCTCCAGTATCAGGTTGATCGCCGATACAAAGACCTGATTCAGATTCTCCGTGTTCAGGAATTGAGATATGATCAATTTAGCTACGTCTGCAGCTGCCTTCTCAGCACCTCCCGCCAAACCAATTGCTGGTTTTGCCACGATAAAAAGGGCTTTAATCTGGCCTTCCATACTTTCATAATCCGGCTCCAGGTTTAAGTCCGGAAACTGTACATTGATTTTATTAATTAGAACTTCCAGAGAATCGGTTGTCTGAGCGGCTAAGGCTCCCATTTGAAGAAGCGAAGTTTCCTCAATTTTTTGTGTAAAAGGTAAAAATAGCTGGGATAGTTGTCCTTCATTAATCCACACTTCCTCGACAATAGAGGTGAGGGTATCGGCAATTGTACTAACCTGTTCTTCATCTAGATCTGTAAACTTTTCCCAGGCATTTGCAATGAGCACCTTCAGATTATCTTCATTGAACACATTGAGAAATTCATTTACTATCAATGTGGAGATGCTTTCAGCAAATGCTTCCGGGTTGGTAGCCAGCTCATTTAGATATGGAAGCACCAGGCTATAGATATTCTCAACAGAAAGTAATTGATTAATCGCCCCGGCTACTTCAGCAGCTATCTCTCCCGCTACGAGGTCAGGATCAATATTGGTGATTTTCTCTAATTCTGTTTTTAGCAATTCAGTAAGTTTGCCTTCCCAGTCAACGCTTTTTAATGCCTCAATGATCTTAGCTGCCAGTAACTCTGCAGCTTCATCCGGATCAAAATCGTTGATGAATTCCAATTCGCCTGCCAGGGCAGACACTACCACATCATTAATCAACCTCTGAAGAGATTGATTATTATATAATAAACCTGCAACCAGATCGCCTAACTTGTCTGGTGTTTTTTTCGCGATCGCATTGATCAATTTTTCATTGATATCTCTTATTAATGACCCTGCCTGTTCGGATGTCACCGTCAAAGCCATGGTCTGGTTTTGTTCATTGTAGATATAGGAGTAGTTCAGCTTGGTTTTATCCGTACTTATCCTGACGGTGCGATCATTAAATACAAAATAGCTGGCGATGCTGTCGCCAAGTGCATCTATTGGCCCAGCAGAGGTGATCATATCCCCTGTCGGGCTGAAGATTACCGTGTAATCCCTCATGTCAGAGGCATCGAATACCATGTTATCCAGGTCGTAGGTACCAGACCTTACCAGTGAATCGGTATCACTAAACAACATCGGCGGAGGGATATCTTTGTCCCGCACCTTCACAGTGAATTCTTCCAGGTTCCATACATGCCGCTGCAATAAATCAGTGGTATTATTTACGGATTTGATAATGGGATCCAAGGGCTCCTCACAAGAGACCATCACAAGCACTATAAGTGCAATCTGTAGTAATAATTTTATCTTCATATGTTATCTGTTTTGCAAATTTTATCCATTTAATATTGCATGTATTTTAATTCTCGCCAGGGCAGTTTACTTTGTGCGAGTATCTGCCTTTCTCGATATGTATTTTTTTAGTTTTCAGTGATTAAGTTCATTTTTTTTATTACCATGGAAGGGGGATTACTGGTGCGATTTGTAAACGTATTTGATGTTGTGGGCCAAGTGCCTCAGGTTGCGCTACATAATACCAATATTGCAAACTTATTTTTACGGGTAATTTACCAAAGCTAACTACTTTGTTTACTCCGGTTCCTATCGGAAAGGTTAGTTTACTTCCTTCTTCTGCTTCATGGTTGTATGCCCAAGTCGGTTGTCCTGTAATTTGCCAGGCATTTTTTAGATTTACAACATAAAAATATTGCCCAGCAGTTACCTGTGCATGACGTGGCTGGTTACTCTGAATAGAAAACTCATCACCACTGGCTGCATCATTTGGTGTACCAGAAACACCCCAGGCATGATTAACCATCACCCCAATTGCTCCCCATTTAAACAATTGCGCAACCATTAATTCAGGTCCAAGCGTAACTTCACTTGATTTTAAGTCAGCATTGGTTGCTGTTGGAAAGCCAGCAAATGCGCCAACAATGGTAATGGTTTTAGAAGGCCATGTCTTGCCTACCGCTACATCGGCACTTATATTTCCTAGATTAAAACCCTTTTGCTCAAATCCATTATCCCCATAATAGGGTTGGCTGATAATAATTGGAATTAATGGTCGAACAAACAGATTAACACCCTTTGCTAAAGGGATGGGTAAACTTGGCTGAAAATTTAATGATGTGGAATTCTGTTTGTTGGCATCAGGCAAATCTCCACCATAGGTAATAAAATCAAATTGGAAGGCCATCGTACCCAAAGTTGCATTTGGGTTGGCTAACTCTTTGGCAATTTCATCATTGGATTTAGTGGTTTGGTTTTCATCTTGTGCTTTT
>CAWZYX010000125.1:0-8393 GCA_963966315.1 uncultured Winogradskyella sp.
GTATTATTCTATTATCCGTCAAAATCATTGATGTTTTTCTCGGATGACAGTAGTTTAATACCATGTTTTCCAATTAAAAATCATAGGTCTCAAAGCCTTATGTTGGGGCGCTTCAAATTAAATCAACTTTTTTTTTAGATTTTTAGAACTTTTATTCTAGATTTGATATATGTAATATTTTAATCTATTAACCAAAATTAACTATTTATGAAGAGGATTTTACTTTCTGGCTTCGTGCTGTTGTCCTTTCTATGGGGACAGGCAATGGCACAGGAGCGCACAGTCACAGGTACGGTGACTTCCGAGGAAGATGGTACACCTATTCCCGGTGTTAATGTGATCATTAAAGGATCATCAACTGGTACGGTTACTGATATTGATGGTAAGTATACTATCAATGTTCCTCAAAAGGGTGGGGTTCTGGTCTTTACTTTTATAGGACTAGCTACTGAGGAGGTTACAATTGGGGCACAATCTACCATTGATATGGTCATGACGGCTGACATTAAGCAGTTGACAGAAGTTGTAGTTACTGCTGTCGGTATCGAGCGTGAGAAAAAAGCGCTGGGTTATGGTGTCGAAACGGTTGAAGGAAGCAAACTTCAGCAGATATCTGAGCCTGACCCATTGAGGGGACTTCAAGGTAAGATTGCCGGAGTCCAATTAAGAGGCTCTAGTAGTTCACCCGGTAGCGCTACACGTATTACGATTCGTGGTAACAGTTCTTTGGCAAACAATAACCAGCCTTTATTTATAGTTGATGGTGTTCCGTATAATAATAATACCAACGGCACTCAAAATCAACTGACAGGAGGGGGGGCTTATGGCAGCCGAATCCAGGATTTGGATCCCAATAACATTAAAAGTTGGAACGTACTTAAAGGTGCTGCGGCGGCGGCGCTTTATGGTACAAGGGCGGCAAATGGTGTGGTCGTTATCACCACTAAAACCGGAAGTACAACTCCTTCAAGGAAAGGTTTGGAAATCACCTATAACTTTTCTTACAGCTTCGAAGATGTTGCCAATCTACCCGATTACCAAAACACCTACGGAACAGGAACAAATTTTAATTATCAACAGGTTAATGGTTCTTGGGGGGCGCCTTTTATCGGTACCAAGCCATATGCCTCTGTCGAAACTATACCACATTGGTATGATGGTGTATTGGGATTTGAAGACCTATGGGGGACTACCGTACCTTATCAGGCTTATCCGAACAATGTAAAGGATTTTTTTAGAACAGGGCAAATTTTGGAAAATTCGATTCAATTGTCTGGAGGAAATGAGAAATCACAAATATCTGTTGTTGCTACACATATGACACATGATGGTGTTGTTCCTGAAACTGAATTTACGAGAACAAGTATCAGTGTTGGCGGGCGGTCACAGTTAGATAATGGATTTATTATCGGAGGTAACCTCCAATACACAAATTCATTTCAACATACTTTTCAAGGAGGCGCCAATAATGCTGTAGGCAATGCATCTGCTTTTGCCCGTACGCTCTATTTAGGTAGAAACTGGGACCTTCATGGGCAACCCTTTCAAAATCCCGTAACTAATGCCAATGCCTTCTTTGTTGCGACCAGTCAGGCCGATAACCCTTTATGGTCCGTTCAAAATGCTGGTGTAGAATCCAATACAGATAGATATTTGGCCACAGTATTTGCAAGTGTTGATGCAACCGAATGGCTGAATATCAAATATCAACTGGGCATAAATGGATATAGTCAACGTCAAACAGCTTGGTTTCGTCCCGGTTCCAGGGGTGCTGATGGCTCGGGGCGGATTACAGATGATGATATAGCTTTCCAGGAAGTAGATGGAAACTTATTAATTACGGCCAATCATGACATAAATGAGAATTTCTCGTTCAGAGGGATCCTGGGTCAAAACTATAATCAGAGAACCACGGATCGACAGGCTTTTCAAGGGACTGGCTATGTGGTATTTGATATAGATGATATCGATAATACAAATGACGTGATCCCATTTGGAGGTAGTTACTTACAAAGAAGAATCATCGGCGTATTTGCCGACCTCAATTTTGGATACAGGGATTATCTATTCCTCACTTTGTCAGGAAGGAACGATTGGTCGTCAACTTTGCCAAAGGACAACAATAGTTTCTTTTACCCAGCGGTAAGTTTGTCGTACATATTCTCTGATGGTTTAAACCTTTCTTCTAATTTCTTTAGTTTTGGTCAATTAAGGGCAAGCTGGGCAGAAGTTGGCAATGATACTAATCCTTACCTTATTAACCAGGTATATCTAGTCAACCAAAATGGTATATCTGCGGCAGGCCCGCCTACACAAATGCCATTTAATGGAGCAGCTGGATCGACGTTAGGTAACCGTGCTCCTGATCCTAACCTTAAACCTGAAATAAAACGGGAAATTGAATTGGGGTTAGATCTTAAGTTTTTTGACAATAGACTGGGATTGGACGTTGCGGTCTATCAAAACGATACAAGGAACCAAATAGTGCAAGTAGCTATTCCAGCTGAATCGGGTTTTACTACTAATTTAACTAATTTTGGCGTGGTTAGGAACAGGGGTATTGAAATTACCTTGGATGCAACGCCTGTTCGTCTGGCCAACGGCTTTAATTGGAACATTTTAGGTACCTTCACCCATAATAGAAATACAATCGAGGAACTCAGCTCGCAAACGGATGAACTTATTTTAAGAAATACTTTTACAGGTGGAGCACAGGCTGTTCATATTGTTGGCCAGGAGTACGGTTTGATAAGGGGTACTGTCGCAGCAAGGGATCAAGATGGAAACTTACTTGTAAACCCGGCAGATGGTCAGTTGATTGAAGCCCTCGAGCTCGGTATAATTGGTAATCCTAACCCTGATTTTGTCGTGGGCCTGACTAATACCTTTAGCTGGAAAGGGTTATCATTATCAGCCGTTCTGGACTGGACGCAAGGTGGTGATATATATTCCCAGACCAATAATTCTTTACTAGGCCGGGGAGTTACCAAGGATACAGAAGACCGGGAAGTTAATCGGATAATTCCAGGTGTTTATGGTGATCCTAATACGCAGGAACCAATTAGAGATGAAAATGGTAATAAAATTCCAAATCAAACTATGGTAGAAGTAAACACACTTTATTTTGGACAGACATTTGCCATTAACGCTTCAGATGAATTTTCTGTATGGGATGGTACCTTCATCAGATTAAGAGAGATTGTTTTATCATACACTATGCCGAAGGAGATTATGGATAGTACTCCTTTTGGTTCAGCCAGAATATCACTTACTGGAAGAAATTTATGGTATAATGCACCAAATTTTCCAAAAGCTTCAAATTTTGATCCGGAGGTTAGCCAATTTGGTAATGCGAACGCACAGGGATTTGAATTTACCTCTCCTCCTTCAGTAAGAAGATTTGGGGTTAATGTGAGCTTAACATTCTAAAACGAATTAAAAAAATGAGAAAATTAAATAAATATAGGTTATTGATCATAATATTATCAATAATTGCATTAACGGGATGTGATTTGGATATTAATACGGATCCGAATAATCCGACAGAAGCAGAATTGAGTACATTGCTATCTTCCTCACAAGCTAATATGGCTTATGTATTTGGCAATGATCCTGGTGGATTGAATAGTCATGCGGGTACAGTAATGCACCATTATGTACAAAGAGGCCTCATAAATGATTATGGTCTTCTGGGTGGTGATTTCGAAATAGTTGTATCTTGGGGAAGTTTATATGCAGGTGCATTAACTGATCTTCGAGTTATAATTGACGCTGCTACGGAAAATGAAGATTACCATTATGCCGGTGTGGCCAAAATTATGCAGGCTTTCATATTTGCTTCCATAGTAGATGTTTGGGGAGAGGTTCCTTATTTTGAAGCAAATTTGGGTACTGAAAATGCTTTTCCACGATACGATGATGGGTCTGAAATATATGCTGATTTACAGATTAAACTGGATGAGGCCATAGCTGACCTCGCCAGGGATTCCAATTTGTCGCCAAGATCGGATGATCTTCTTTATGGAGGTGATTTGACCAAATGGCGTAAAATGGCCAAAACCCTCAAACTTAAAATGTATAATAATGTACGCTTGGTACAAGATGTGAGTTCCGAAGTATCAGCGCTGATTAATGAAGGCGACTTAATCGGTAATGGTGATGATTTTGAATTTCAATATGGTACAAGTATTTCCCCCGAGAACAGGAATCCGGGTTATGTGCAGGAATGGTCCCAAGGCGGGGCATTTTTTAATATAAGTCCTTACTTTTTTGAAGTAATGAGATCCCAGGATACGTTTAATCACGGAGGTCTGCAATTTGGTATAGAAGATCCCCGTATTCCTTACTATTTTTACAATCAACTCCCAGAGGGTTCCAGTGATGAGGATGCTGAAAATCCATGTGCTTATTGTCCCAGTGACGCAGGTACCTCCTTTCTGTCAATATATGCTTTTTCATTTAATATAGATCCCAATGAAGGATTTGATCAAGGCAGGTCGCGGACTGTGGCAGGGTTGTACGCACTAGGCGGCGCTTATGATGCAGGTGAAGGAGGTGAGGTTAGCAATGCAGCAGCCATTACTGAAGGCCAGGTGTCTGGTGTAGGAACTACTCCACAAAGGTTGATGACCTATCATGAGAGACTGTTTATCGAAGCGGAATTGGCGCAGATGGGTTTAACGGGTGGAGACGCAAGACAATCCCTTAGTGATGCAATTGATGCAGCTTTTGCTAAAGTGAACTTTTTCGCAGGAGAAGCATCGGCGCCTTCAATACCTGATACAGACAGGGATGACTACAGGGATGCGGTACTTGCACTTTATGATGGCGCCTCTACCGAGGAACAATTGGAGATAATAATGACTCAAAAATGGATATCGAGTTTTGGAAATGCTTTGGTGTCTTATGCTGATTACAGAAGGACCGGGTTTCCGAGGTTACATGACGGAAATACCGATAATTTGTCAGTTACCGTTAGAACCAGGGATTTCCCTGTATCATTTCCATATGATATAAATAATCTGGCGTTAAATCCAAATGCCCCTTCACAAAGAGTTATTGCTCGGGATAAAGTGTTTTGGGATAATTAATTTATTTTTAAGCGACATAATTATGAAGAATATAATAAAATATTTTTGTCTAGTAACACTTCTGGGTTTTGTAGCCTGTGAAGATGACGATACTTTAAGGATTCCAAAAGAATTTGAAAAGGGTCCAAATGTGAGAATACAACTAGATCCGGACTTTTCATTCATTGATTTTGATGACCTGGAAAATGCCAAGGTTAGATTCACTATTTACTCGGAAAGTGCCAACCTTGATTTGGTAGAATTAAGAGCATTTTATACAGCTGTTGATGGTAGTATTTCCGATACTGCTACAGTGGCATCATACACACAGGCGGATTTTGATGTCGCAAATGGCATAATAACAGATGAAGTAACTGCTCAGGAGATAGTCAATGCGATTGGTTTGGAGAATGGCTTAGGATCGTTGCAAGGTGGTGATAGTTTTACGTTCTTAAATCGTACAAGATTACAAAATGGCACCGTTTACCCAAGCAATACGGTAAATGGTAATTCAAATGTAACTCCTAATATTCAAAATGCAGCTGCTACTACTAGTTTTACCTCTTCTTTTATTACATTTGTTGGATGTCCATCCGATGTAGAGGCGTTCGTGGGTACTTACACCTCGGAAATAATAGCTAGTAATTTCGCAGGCTTTGTTGGATCTACAAATGATGAAGTGACCATAAGATTCATAGGTCCGGAACCCTTCAGGTATGAAGTATCAGATATTTCATCGCTGGCCTATGTGCCTTTTGGTGGAAGTGCGTATCCAGGAGATATATATGATATTTGTGGAAATCCGCAAATGTTGACAACAAACACTTTTGGAACGACTGTCGACGAAGGAGGGGGTACTTGGGATCCAAATACGGGAACCTTGACATTAAATTTATTTGAAACTTTTAATGGATTGACTTGGACCGTAGTATTCACTAAACAACAATAACTTTAAACAAAGGAATATGAAAAATTTAATTTTTAATATGGTAGGGATAATGGCAATGTTGATGTTCATTACTTCTTGCGTCGATGATTATAAAGATGCCAATCCACCAAGACTGTTGGATGCCCCTGCTGTTAATTCAATTTCAATTTCAGATACTGTGGCTGTTCGAGGGGAAACAGTTATTATTACAGTCAATGTAGTAGATGCACCTGCAGGATTGGCAAGCGTTACTTTAACCGATGTTGATCAATTTGGTGTTGATGCAGGTGGAACATCCAATGTAACATCTGATTTTCAGGGCTTGACGAAGGGAGAGGTGACCATAGAATATACGACCCCTGAAACCTTTGATGGAGTAATAACATTATCAGTTTTTGTGTCTGATGGCCAGGTAGATAAAGATGGGGAAGATGCGAGCAAAAGTTCAGTGCCAAGGGAAATTGAATTGCTGGTTTATTGTCCGCTCAATGATGATTTTGAAGGCACCTACCAGTTAACTCCCGTAACCGGAAGCGCAGTGACAGGTACAACTCTGTTTGGAACCGGTGAGGTGACAATTGTTTCAACAGGACCTTCGACACGTGCCATAGAAGGAGGCGTAAAATATGCTCCAGAACTAAACTCGGCCAATGATTCTATAGATTTTGAGTTTAACATGAGTTGTAATGATAGAGCTACTATTCGTGAGCAAATAGCTTCGAATCTTTTCTGCGATCAGTCTATTCAGTTCGGACCTGATCCTGATGGAGGGGCTCTATTTGATCGAACCGACGACACGTATTTTGAGGTAAGTTTTATCGAAGATGTAACCAATGATTGCGGAGCCGGTTCTTTTCTTGTAACAATCGGTTTTACAAAGGTTGAATAGAAATAATTTATTAATATTAAAAAGGAGTTGTTTTAAGCAACTCCTTTTTTGTTGTGCGCTACGCATACTATATATCCAAAGGGTGCAAGTTCCTAAGAGGCCAGCCAGTGGGAACTGAAGCTGAAGGCAGGGTCGTCTATCTTGAGATGGGGTCTGACAGAAGCGGTAGGTAAATGAGTGACTCGAAGAATAGAAACATGATAAAAGCCTTACCTCGCAGATGAGTGGGCATCAGACCGCAAAGCCCGAAAACTGGACGTAAACCGGGGATAGTAAATCATGCGAGTTATCTTGAAAGAGGGATAAGTTTATCGTAAGAGGTCTCGACCTTTACAAGTTAAAGATCGAGAAGTCTGCAGCGGGTACAGTAGTGAAGAAGCTCAAGTATGAGAGTAGAGCGAAGGACCATTTCTTCACCGGAGAGTTTTTTTCAGGAAAAATGGTAAAAACCAATGTGAACGATCAGGAAACGATAGCGGACCAGATGAATTCTGCAAAACAGAAAGAAGGTGTTCATGGCTATGCCCTGTTCAGTAGAAGAATATCAGTATAGTTCTCAGACTCTGGCCAGGTAAGATCGGCGTTGGCTATCCATCTGCGAGGAGAAACGTATCCAAACCAGTCGTTAGATGGAGCATATGTTTCCCCCAAAATATCATGAAGCCTTTTCGCCAAGTTCGAATGAACAAGGGGAGTGCCAGACACGATGGAGAGAACATATCGGAATTTGGAAATCGGTTTTTCCGAGAAATTGAAGAGATGATCTCATTGTTGATGAGAGGAGACTACACTCCCCAGGCAGTATAAGAAGTGCAGATCTCAAAGGGAGATTGGCGATAAGATAAGTTGAGTATTCCGACCGTAATGGATCGAGTGGTTCGCCATGCGATTAGCCAGGTACAACAACGCCACAATGAAGAGATTTTCAGTTTTGGTAGTTATGGTTTTCGTCCTCATCGAGGCGCGCATCAAGCCATCAGGAAAGTTTCGTTTACCCTGTAGTCAGGGCATAGTAAAGTGGTGGATATTGACTTGGCGCAATTCTTTGACCGAGTGAACCATGATCGGTTGATATGGTTGCAAGGGACTCGATTAGGCGTCTGTCTTGTTCTCGGACTAATGTCATATTTTTTACGTTCAGGGATCATGAAGGGAGGCCTAATGGCCAACAAGTGAGTGGGACTCAAAGGCAGTCCATTGAGTCCGTTACTATCGAATATAGTACTGGATGAGTTGGATAATAAGTTGGAACAACGAGATTTGTATTTTGTAAGATATGCGGATGACCTTCTGGTATTTGTGAAAAGTGAAGCGAGTGCCTAACGGGTATCCCATAGCTTGACAAGTTTCATAGAGCATCGGATGCGACTTAAAGTAAATGAGTTAAAAAGTTAAACCCTCACATACAAACCCAGAGGGGTTGGTACGAAAAAGCAAAATCAGATATTATTCTTACTGACTTAGGCATTTACTGACTAATATTTTTGATGTAGCAAGGCTCGGCTTC
>CAWZYX010000126.1:0-8296 GCA_963966315.1 uncultured Winogradskyella sp.
GATGGGATGGGTTTGCTCAAGCGCTTGTGGACATAAAAAGTGTGACGAAGGTCAAGGCCTTGTGGAAATGGTTTGCTATTTTTGCTGTGGTATTACTGCTTTTGGAAATGCTGATCTTAAAATATTTTAAATGAACGCACTCCTGAAATCTGTTACTGTTGTCGATTCTAAAAGCGAGTTTCACAATGCAACAGTAGATATTTTAATTGAAAACGGAATAATTGCCAAGATTTCCAAAAGGATATCCAATCTTAACAATTTAAAAGAGATCAGATTCGAAAACTTGCATGTTTCACCTGGATGGTTTGACAGTAGTGTTTGTTTTGGTGAGCCTGGTTTTGAGGATCGAGAAACTCTTCAAAATGGAATCAGGACTGCTGCATTATCTGGCTTTACTGCAGTTGCACTCAATCCAAATACCTCACCGGTTCTTGACAATTCAGCATCCATCAGATTTGTTATGGACCAAACCCATAATCAAATAGTTGAGGTCTTACCCATAGGAGCCCTTACAGTTAAAAGTCAGTCCGTTGATCTGGCTGAGTTGTTTGATATGCGCAATGCCGGTGCTGTGGCATTTAGTGATTATAAGACCCCGGTAAACAACGCTAATCTTATGAAAATTGCCCTTCAGTACGCCTCAGATTTTGATGGGCTCGTGTATTCATATCCTGTGGATTCGAGTCTCGCTGGAAAGGGGGTCATGAACGAACAGGTTAACAGTACGCGCCTTGGGCTAAAGGGAATTCCAAATTTAGCCGAAGAAATTAGAGTTGCAAGAGACCTGTTTTTAATAGAATACGCCGGCGGCAAACTGCACATCCCGACAATTTCAACAAAAAAATCAGTAGAACTTATAAGAAGTGCAAAAAAGAGGAATATTCAGGTCAGTTGTAGTGTGGCAATTCACAATCTTGTACTAACAGATGATCTGCTCAACGAATTTGATACGAATTACAAGGTTTTACCACCACTTCGTACAGAGGAAGATTGTAATGCACTCATTGAAGGACTTAAAGACGGTACTATTGATCTGGTTACCTCGGACCACAATCCAGTGGATTTTGAGCATAAAAATGTTGAATTTGATCACGCAATGTTTGGTACCATCGGTCTGGAGACGGCTTTTGGAGTTCTAAACTCGATTTTCTCTTACAAAAAAACCATCGCACTTTTAACTAAAGGAAGGGAAATGTTTGGTAAGAAAACCTCGACCATCAAAGTGGGTTTAAAAGCAGATCTGAGCCTTTTTAACCCCGTGGGAAAACAAAAGTTTTCAAAAGAACAGATTCTGTCCAAATCTAAAAACAGTTGTTTTCTGGAATATGCCCTCCATGGCAAAAGCTATGGTGTTATTGCAAACAACAAAATGCTACTGAGAGATGAGTGAACACACCGTGAAAGAGGGTAAGACATATGCCATTGTGGCCTATCTAACGCTTATTGGAACTCTTATTGCATTCTTTATGAATCGTGAGCAAAGAAATGAATTCACTTCATTCCATATAAGACAAGCTCTGGGCCTAGGTCTCTCTTATCTTGCACTAAGCTACGTTATAGGAAGTTTTGACAGCTGGAACGCATCAGGAATATTTATGCTGTTATTTTTTGTTCTTTACATCTTTGGAATTTTAGGAGCAGCGACTGGAAAATACAATGAGATTCCATTTATTGGTACGTTCTTTCAAAGACTATTCAAATCCATAGGTCAGTAAATGAACTTCGTACTCGAACACATTCACCGACCGTCCGTATTAAATGAAAACGCTCCATTAATCATCATGTGTCATGGTTATGGCAGTGATGAGAACGACTTGTTTTCTTTTGCATCTGAACTCCCTGAGGAGTATTTTGTTATTTCTCTTAAGGCTCCTTATTCATTACAACCGTTCGGCAATGCCTGGTACGCTATTAATTTCGATGCCGATCAAGGTAAATGGAGTAACAATGAGCAGGCGCGATCCTCAAGGGATCTTATTGCTCAGTTTATAGAACAAGCCTGTGATTTTTATTCTGTAGACCCAACTAATGTGACCCTTATCGGTTTCTCACAAGGGACCATATTGAGTCTTGCTGTTGCACTGTCTTATCCGCATCTGATCAAAAATGTGATCGGACTCAGCGGCTACGTTAATTTGGAGATCTTGAAAGATGATTATCGGTCAAAAGACTTCAGTCATCTGCAAATATTTTGTTCACACGGGTCAGCAGACCAGGTAATTCCTGTTCAATGGGCACGTCAAACCCCCCCATTTCTAGAAGCCCTTCAAATTAGCCACATTTACAAAGAATATCCAGTAGGCCATGGTGTGGCACCTCAGAATTTTTATGATTTTAAACAGTGGCTAGTCAGTAAACCTTGATCAGTACTTTGGAAACATCAGGTAGTCCGTGAGTTTAAAGCTTATACTATCCATACTTACCACGCTGTAGTTTAAGAAAATCTCCCCATTGTGCTGTCCGTCGGTATAATCAGCAATGATCCACCGGTGATTAAGAATGCGTGCCTTATTGATAACAATAGGTCTATCGGTCATCGAAACATAAGGAATAAGCGGGTGCTCTTCTCCTTCATAAACATTGGTTTCATACAGAGCATCCATAATGTTGTCCTGAAGACGATCTATGTCCAGATCCTCTCGTTCGAAATAAGACATAGCCTCTTCATTTCTGTTGAATTTAAAATAAGAAAGATCAAAATTTTCATCAATGAGTATCTGGTTCAAAGAGTCCTGTTCTGCTCGCTTCTTTTTGAGCTCTGAAATATCGTTTTCATAAACCTCAATTATACTTTTGGAATTCACATACTGAAATACAACTAGTAAGAGGGCAAATAGAAATAAATACAGAAAAAGTTGTCTTTTCATACTAAATGTTGATTTGTAGGTTATCGTAAGCCAAATATACATTAGGAGGTAGTTTTTTAGAAACTTCCTCGTGAAACCCTAAGTGATGACTTATATGTGTCAAATAAGCACATTTGGGATTAATACGTTCAATGAAATCCAGCGCCTCCTGGAGATTAAAGTGTGAAATGTGCGGTTCTTCCCTTAAGGCATTAACCACTAATACGTCCAGATTTTGTAATTTTTGTTGTTCCTCTTTGGAGATGGTCTTCATATCTGTGAGATAGGCAAAATTATCAAAGCGAAATCCATAGACCTGAAGTTTGTAATGAAGACCGTCTATAGGCACCACCGTTAAATTCTCCAAAGGAAACGGTTTATTCTCAATAATATGGGTAACAACATTGGGTGCTCCGGGATATTTATTTTCGGTTTGAAAAATATAATCAAAACGAGACTTCAAGGCCGAAAAAACGCGCTTGTGTGCATAGAGATCTATATCGCCTTGTCTGAAAAAAAATGGCCTTATATCATCGAGTCCCATGGTATGGTCTGCATGCTCGTGGGTAAAAAGAATACCATCAATTTTTGAGCACTTGGCCCGAAGCATTTGCTGTCTAAAGTCAGGACCACAATCCACCACATACACGTAGTCATCCCATTCGATCAATATAGAAACCCTTAGTCTTTTATCTTTTGGATCGTCACTTAAACAAACTGGGTGCTGACTGCCAATAACCGGTATTCCCTGAGATGTGCCTGTTCCTAAAAAAGTGACTTTCAAATTGTGTTAAGTTTGTAACAAAAATAACCTTATTTTTTTGTTTGGTATTGTAAAATGATACCTTTGTAACGCCCTTAATACCTTATTAGTATGGCTGAAATTACTTATCGAGGAGATTCAAAATTTGAAAATATTCCGTCTATAAAAGACAAGGCGCTTCGCATCAATCTCAATGCTGATATCTATGGTACTTTTGCCGAAATTGGTGCCGGTCAGGAAACTGTAAGGAACTTTTTTAGGGCAGGAGGTGCTTCCGGTACCATTGCAAAAACCATGTCTGCGTACGATAAGGATTTCAGTGATGCCATCTATGGGATTGAAGATGATAAGCGGTATGTGACCGAAGCTCGTTTGAGAAAAATGCTTGATCTGGAAATGGATCTCATTGAGCAACGAATTACTAGAGATAAACACCCTAATAAAATCTTTTTCACCTATGCCAATACAGTAGCAACCATTGATTTTGCTAAAAAATTCAAAGGTCATGGATGGGTGGGTATTAAATATCAGGTAAAGCCTGATGAAGGGTATAACGAAATTGTTCTTCACCTTCGTTTTAAAGAAAATGATGCAAGACTGCAACAGGAAACACTGGGCATCCTTGGGGTCAATCTTATTTATGGTGCCTATTACAAATACAACGAGCCAAAGAAATTACTCCGATATCTTTATGACCATTTAGACAAGGATCAGATAGAAATTGACACGATTAATTTTGAAGGTCCCGTTTTTAAGGATGTAGATAACCGATTGATGAGCCTGCAACTGGTTAAAAATGGAATGACAGACGCTGTTATGTTTGCTCCAGATGGTAATAATGTCCTTCCTGCCAGAGTTCTTTATAAAAAAAATATCCTTGCCTTACGAGGCAGCTTCAGACCAGTGACCAAAGTGAATATGGACATGTTCGAGAAGTCTTATGACATGTTCATCAAGGAAAACAAAGTGGATAAAGACAAAACCATTGTGGTTTTTGAAATTACCTTATCCAACCTGCGTGCTGAGGGAGAAATTGACGAACAGGATTTTATGGATCGTGCTGAACTGTTATGCTCTTTGGGCCGTACCGTTATGATCTCTAATTTTAAAGAATATTACAAACTGGTTGAATACTTCTCTTTGTACACCAAAAGTCGTATGGGACTCGCCATGGGTGTCAATAATCTCGTTGAAATATTTGACGAAAAATACTATCGCCACCTCAGTGGTGGAATCCTTGAAGCCTTTGGCAAACTATTCTTCAAAGATTTGAGGGTTTATCTTTACCCTATGCACGATCAAACCAATGATACCATTATCAACAGTGAGAACTTAAAAGTTCATCCAAGGATGAAAGAGCTGTATAAGTTCTTCAAATACAATGGCAAAGTAGTTGACATAGCCGACTATGACCCGTCTATTCTCGACATTTTCTCAAGAGAAGTCCTTGCAATGATAGCTAATGGTGAACAGGGTTGGGAAGCCATGTTACCGGAAGGTATTGCTCGCTTGATTAAAGAGCAAGCGCTTTTTGGTTGCGAAACGGAAGAAGTACTTCAAAAAAGATAAAAAAACGACCTGACGGTCGCTTTTTTATTCGGTTAGAATTTGATTGGTATGATCTTTCGTTTTTACTTTCGTAATGACCTCTTCGATCAAACCCTCTCCATCAATCACAAATGTGGTTCTGTGAATACCATCGTACTCCTTTCCCATAAATTTTTTCGGGCCCCAGACACCGTAAGCATTAATCACTTTCTTGTCTTCATCAGCTAATAAAGGATAGGGAAACCCATATTTTTCTTTAAAGTTAGTTTGACGTTTTTGAGAATCGGCACTCACACCGAGAATATCATAACCTGCACTGGTAAATTTTTGGTAATTATCACTTAGATTGCAGGCTTCTGCCGTACAACCGGGAGTACTGGCTTTCGGATAGAAAAAAAGCACCAGTTTCTTTCCTTTATAATCGCTTAATTTAATGGTATTCCCCGATTGATCAATGGCTTCAAAATCCGGAGCCTGGTCACCTGTTTTTAAATGTGTCATAATGCTTAATTTTGCTTTTTGTAAAAATACAATCCATGACCAAGCAAGAAAAGGTACAATTTGTTATAAATACGTTAAATGAACTTTACCCTCACATACCGGTACCTTTAGACCATAAGGATCCTTATACCTTATTGATCGCTGTTTTACTTTCGGCACAGAGTACCGACGTACGTGTTAATCAGATTACACCATTACTTTTTGAAAGAGCCAACAATCCTTATGACATGGTAAAACTAAGTATTGATGAAATTAGAGAAATCATTAAACCTGTTGGGCTTTCTCCTATGAAAAGTAAAGGTATTTACGGGCTTTCAAAGATTTTAATTGAAGAGTACAACGGTCAGGTCCCACAAACTTATGAAGCTTTAGAGGCATTACCTGCCGTTGGACATAAAACAGCTGCAGTTGTTCTTTCGCAGGCTTTCGGCATTCCGGCTTTTCCAGTAGACACTCATATACATCGACTGATGTACCGTTGGAATCTAAGTATCGGAAAAAATGTGGTTCAAACCGAAAAAGATGCTAAACGCCTATTTCCAAAAGAACTTTGGAACGATCTTCATTTACAGATTATATGGTACGGCAGGGAGTATTCACCGGCCCGAGGATGGGATCTGGAGAAGGATGTTATTACAAAGACCATTGGTCGTAAATCAGTTTTAAACAACTACTACCATTCCAAAAAGTAGAATTATTGAATTCTGGTATTGTTTTTGATCTCCCGAGAGAAAATAAACGTATGAGATACTGGTACTTCGCAGTTTTTATACTTTTTGGGTATTCATGTATTCCTACAAAGATTGCGCCCAATATTGAAGATTACAGGGTACAGCAGGGTCGCAAATTTCATAAAAGCTTATTGGATCACTATGGATTCATTTTTAATGATCCAAAAGATGCATATGAATTTTATGACTATATCAATATAGTCTTTGAGCTCAATCATCAGAGTGTTGACCGAGATGTCCCCTTTGATATTTCAGATCAGCAATTCTACTTCTCGTTTTACGAAGCTGAGCGCAGTACAAATTTTGTAAACTTAGTACCAATAGTGGTGGATGCTAAATTAGAACAAGAAGGTATAGGCCCATTGCTTGAATCTAGTTATACTTCAAGAAATGGACAGTGGTATATTATAATGACTGTTTTTGATGAGGGCGGCAATGATGCTCTTCACCCTAAGCATGCCATGCAAAAACCGGTTAAGGCGTATTTAAATACACTTAGAAAAAATTATTTGAAACACGAGAATTATTACGAGATCCTGTTAAACAAAAATCCCGATTAAACAATCGGGATCCTTTTCACTAATTAAGAAGTGCTTCAAACTTCAATTTATTATAACAAATAACACTTAAAGCTTTTGAGTAATCCAAAAGGTTTCTTACCGTTTGTTCTTTTGGATTTAAGTACTGTGATTTGGGTGTGCAATTAGAGTAAAGTTTTGCCATATTCTATGAATTAATTTACATATTAAAAACGGCTCACTTGAAACTTTATTGCATCAATTGGTCAAAACTATATTATTCTGATCAATTATTTTTCTCAGATTAATCAATGCATAGCGCATTCTACCGAGAGCAGTATTGATACTAACACCAGTACGTTCAGAAATCTCTTTAAAGCTCATATCCCGATACATCCGCATTAGTAGTACTTGTTTCTGATCTTCGGGAAGTTCCTCAATCAAACGCTTAACATCCGCCTCAACCTGCGATTTAATCAATTGTTTTTCAGCATTCGGTTTGTTATCTCCTATCACTGAAAAAATATTAAAATCACCGGAATTGTCAAATTTTGGCATTCTATTATTTTTTCTGAAATGGTCAATTACCAAATTGTGGGCGATTCGCATCACCCAGGGCAAAAATTTACCTTCTTCATTGTATTTGCCAAGCTTTAGTGTGCGTATTACTTTGATAAAGGTATCCTGAAAAATATCCTCAGTAACTTCACGATCGTACACTTTAGAATAAATAAAGGAATAAATCTTTTGTTGGTGTCTCTTTATTAAGACGGAGAGCGATGATTCATCTCCTGCGATGTACTTTTTGACTAAAACCGCGTCATCTTTTAAGTTCTGGTCCATAATATTTACTTTAATACTCAAACAAGTATCGTTGAGTTTGGGGTTTCTAACTATTAAAGTAATATTATGCTATACGCAGTTGATTTTACATGAATACAAATCAAATATAACAACAATCATTTCGAAATTGCAAGAAACCGCTCTAAATTTTAACATTTAACGCATCCTCGCACCGGGGTTTTAAGGGACGAATACTTCTCGTATCTTTGCAAAATTAGCCTTTTAATTTTCATGAATCAGACTTTAGAAACGGTAGACCCAAAAAAGAACATTATTATCAAGGGAGCCAAACTGCACAATCTTAAAAATATCGATGTAGTTATCCCTAGAAACAAGCTAGTTGTAATTACTGGTCTCTCTGGTTCCGGAAAGTCTAGTCTTGCCTTCGATACGCTTTACGCGGAAGGGCAACGCCGCTATGTAGAAAGTCTTTCCAGCTATGCCCGGCAATTCCTGGGCAGACTCCATAAACCTCAGGTAGATTATATCAAGGGCATTGCTCCTGCTATTGCCATTGAGCAAAAAGTAAATTCAACCAACCCAAGA
>CAWZYX010000127.1:0-8137 GCA_963966315.1 uncultured Winogradskyella sp.
TGGTGTTGGCTTTCATTGAGCAACACACCCTCAAAGGATCAACGGAGTTAATCCACGCTAACAAGTATACTAAGCAGATTGATAAAAAAGGCAACAGCACCTTTGGTGTTGGCTTTCATTGAGCAACACACCCTCAAAGGATCAACGGAGTTAATCCATAGCTATAAAATGGTATTTCGTGGAGTGATTAAAAATGGGCAGCAGCACCTGCTGGTGCTGACTTTTATTGAGCAATGTTTTATTGTAGGATCCACATAATTTCACGGGTCTACAGCAGAACTCTCCAAATCATCGAGCTGTTCTAACTGTTTTAGTATTTCAAAGGTCTTTTTAGCTTCCTTTTCGTCAATGATACTTATTGCTGCTCCAACATGTACGAGGACAAAATCATTGATAGTTGCCTCCGGTACTAAGGCCAGACTAACATCTTTGACAACACCATCAAAAGAGACCTTTCCAGTTTTAAACGTCGGGTCTGTTTCAGTATTGATTTTAATTAGTTTCCCCGGAATTGATAAACACATAAACAGCAGTTTAATGAAAATTCGCTTTTATTTGCTTTACCTCAAGTTTCAACCAATCGTACCAGGCCTCCATACCTTGTCCTGTGGTGGCGGATACCTCAAAAAATTGAAGCTTTGGATTCACTTTTAATGCTGAATCTTTTAGTCTGCCTAGATCTACATCGACATAGGGTGAGAGGTCAATTTTGTTAATTAAGCAAATATCAGAGGTGTGAAACATATTTGGATACTTAATGGGTTTATCTTCACCTTCAGTAGTGCTAATAATAACTATGCGTCTTGATTCGCCTAGATCAAATAAGGATGGACAAACTAAATTTCCAACATTCTCAATCATTAGAACTGAATCATTCTTTATGTTCAGTCTCTTCACTGCCTCATAAACGGTATCGCTTTCCAAATGACATCCTTTTCCAGTATTGATTTGAACAACCGGCACATTTAAGGCATCAATTCTATTGGCATCATTCATGCTCTGCTGATCTCCTTCAATGACATAAAAGCTCATTTCATCCTGTAAATCCTGAAGGGTGCGTTCCAGAATTGAAGTTTTACCTGACCCTGGTGAACTGACCAGGTTAAGTACAAAAATATCTTTGGCTTCGAAGTATCCTCTGTTTCTAGCAGCAAGCATATTATTTTGCTGAAGGATATCCTGTTCGAGTTGAATCACCGTTTTATGTGAATGTGTTTGTTCGTGATCATGATGACTGTGTTCATGAGAATGGTCATGACTGTGAATATGACCATTGTGATGATGGTGATGATGTCCTTCTTGATTGATTGAATCTCCTGGCTTTTTAATCGTAACACTTTGTACTTCTGAGCCGCAACCGCAGGTTCCACACATAATATTTAGTTTTTTTGTTCCTTGATAACGTTTGAAAGAATAGTATCTTCAAAAAATGATTTTGCTTTATTTAAATTAAGAGTACCTTTTGAACTCAGGCCCATCCTTAATCCCCAACAGTCACCTTCAATCGCCAAAACAAAAGCTTTGGCCTGATGGTAGTATAGCCTTTTAGAAATATACAAAATTGTTTCGGGTGTTAAGGCATGAGTACTAAAGTTGTACTTTTCCAAAGGCTGGCAAGCCTCGAAATAAAAACCTTCCTCAGTGGGTTCTTTAGTGGCATCGACAAATATCACTCGATCATATTTAGAAATGCACTCCGCGTCTTCAATTTGAAGCTGGTACCTATACTCCAAATCAAAACCAGTATGTTCTTCACGGAGAAAATCTAAAAAGGCCCAACCCAGACCGTCATCTTGCCTTCCGTTATTGCCAATACCCATTATGATAGTATGATTATCTGATTTTTTCATCTATTAAATATCCTTCGTGGTTTTCCAGTCTTACAATTAACGGCATTTCTCCAAGCGCATGAGTTGCACAACTCAAACAAGGGTCATAAGCACGAATGGCAATTTCTATCTGGTTGAGCATAGGCTCGGTGATTTCAAGTTGATCGTCCAGTACCTTTTTAGCGACTGTCCGCACACTTCTGTTCATAGCTTCGTTATTGTGTGTTGTTGAAACTATAAGATTGCATTTTGTGATTAATCCTTTGTCATCAGTGTGATATTCATGTATCAGTGTACCTCGTGGCGCTTCAATAATTCCAATACCTTTATTTCTTTTAGTGCCTTTTCGCTCCAAATCATTACCCATGATATCATCATCTAATAAGAGCTCTTTC
The DNA here is from genome assembly GCA_963966315.1 of uncultured Winogradskyella sp. Taxonomy (GTDB): domain Bacteria; phylum Bacteroidota; class Bacteroidia; order Flavobacteriales; family Flavobacteriaceae; genus Winogradskyella_A. Next base: position 2,225 of record CAWZYX010000127.1, read on the forward strand.
ATGAGTTCTGCACAATGCAGCATCTCAATTAAACGAGCCCAATGAGTGTGCATGGTCATGTTATTAGGCTTGTTTTTAGTATAGGATTTGAATAGCTTACGTTCGGCTTCAGCCAGAGGTGTGCTGATGTGAGAACAGGTATTTAATCGCGCTAGCGGTCCCACGCGGTTCCAGCCCTTCTTCCTTCCGTATTCACTCATGTATGGGAATTTTAAATAAGACCAGGGCTCTACAGCCTCCTTAAAATGATATCCGTACTCAACGTCTGCAATGTTCAGTAGTTCTTTTCCGGTCGGGTCCACAGAACGCAGCCGTCCATCATATAACTCAAGGGCTCCAGTCTCCTTATGTACTAAGCTTAAATGGTTTGATGGGTGTTTAGCAAATCCATCAATCCATTTCTTGTGCTCTTGGTGATAATTCTTTATGAAGGTTATAATCTCCTGACTCCACTGTATCATGGTGTCAATATTGGGTATGTTTCTGCCGTCTAGAAAATACGCTCGCTCATCGGGCATAAAAGTCTTGTGAACTCCTCCGGGAACAGCTAGAATTCCGTGTATTTTCTTCCCGGCTAAGGCCTTTATCATCTCCTGACCAAACTTTCGCATTAGAATACCCTTTTTCGCCAGTTCTTTGTTTTCGGTTGCCACTGCAATGATATTTCGCTTTTCAGCAGGTGCGTCTACGCCAAACAATAGGTCGGGTGATGCTAGATAAAAGAAGTGCAGGGCATGGGATTGAAAGATCTGTCCGTAATGCAGGAGTCGACGTAATTTGGTGGCCACAGGCGATAGTCCGTCTGGATCAATTCCTACAAGCTGATCTATAGCTTTTGCGGCAGCGAGATGATGACTCACAGGGCAAATACCGCATAATCGTTGCACCATTACTGGTGCTTCCCAATAGGGGTGCCCTTGGATAAATTTTTCAAAACCTCTGAATTCTACAATATGGAAATAAGCATTTTCGACTTTTCCATTTTCGTCTAACCGAATGGTAACCTTTCCATGGCCTTCAACACGGGTTACAGGTTCAATGACAATTTTTCGTTTACTCATCTCAAAAAGTATTAGTCATATTTAAATTCCGGGAAGGTGATGGAATACTCTTCTTCAAATAAAATATTCTTCACAACATTCCATATGTGAGTTGGACTTGGAGGACAACCCGGAATGTGATAATCAATTTTCACAACATCGTGGTTCGAATAGACTTTATCCAAAATTTTTGGTATATCCTCATGGTGTGGTATGAGGGTTTCGTTTTCCTCGCTGGTAACGGAATCCAAATAAGCCTCCTCCAGACAGTCTTCTATGTTTAAGGTATTTCTTAGTGCGGGAACACCTCCCCAGATGGCACATTCACCAACAGAAATCAATACATCACAGTGTTTTCTGAATTCTCTTAGGACCTCAATGTTATCAGAATTACAGCAGCCACCTTCAATAAGGCCAATGTCGCATCTTCCATCGAACTTTTTTATATCTGTCAGAGGCGATTTATTGAATTCAACAAATTCAATAAGCTTCATGATATCAAGATCAACGTCCAGCATAGACATATGACATCCAAAGCAACCAGCAAGAGAGGCAGTGGCAATACGTTTTTTCTTTTGATTGGTACGAAGGAGCTTCTTGATGTGGCTCAGTGAGATGGTCTGATTCTTGTGAGAAAAATCAAATTGTCTGTCTCCAAAGGGTTTTCCAAAAGATTTTCCTTTGACCAAAATGGCACCGGTAGGACAAATACGCATTGCTTCTTCTGCCTGTTGTTCTGATAATTTTGATTCTTGCTGGTAATCAATTGACACCAGTGTATCGTTGCCTTTATTAACCAAATTAAAAACGCTGTAACCGTCATTGGTTTTAATCTCTTCGATGCACCGTTTACATTTAATGCACCGATTCTGATTCACAACAATACGTTCCGGTCTTACGTCAACCACCCTGTCAACGAAAAGATGAGGAAAACGAGTGTATCGAATGCCCATTTCATAACCTAGATTCTGCATTTCGCAATCGCCGCTTTTCTCACAGGAAGAGCAAAAGTGATTACCCTCCACAAACATCATTTCTAAAATGGCCTTGCGAAGGTCCAGAAGCTCATTTGAATTGATCTCTATATCCATGCCCTCTTCTACCTTTAAAGTGCAGCCGGCTATGGGTTTTCCATTGCTTTTTACGGTGCAGACTCTGCAACTCCCCAGAGGATTTAAGTGTTTAAAGTAGCAAAGGGTAGGTATGAATATGCCATTTTTTCTGGCCGCTTCAATCAGATTTTGTCCCCTTTCCGCTGAGCATATCCTGCCATCTATTTTAAACTTAACTGTTTTCATATTAAAAGTCTTCTTCCTTTTGGGTGTCTCTTATGTAGCTGTCATATTCCTGCACGGCATCTTCCATATCAAACTCAACGTTCTGATGCTCATTGGAGGGAGATAGCTTAAGGTTGAAATAGTCCTCAAACTTATTAAAGGCATGAATAAGGCAATTCGGTGAGGATTTTCCAAGACCACAGCGACTGGATAGTTTTATTATTTTCCCCCATTCTTTGATTACTTGCATATCCTCCTGACTACTTAGACCGTGCTGCATTTTTTTAACCTTTTCCGTCAAAATAAAGTTACCGGCTCGACAAGGGGTGCAGACCCCACAGGACTCTTCTTTAAAAAACTCCATGAAGTTTCTTAGAATGCTTAAAATATCTCTGGTGCGGTTAAAGACCATAAAGGATCCGCCACACAGTATATCTTCTTTACAGATCCTCCGGCCAAACTCCTTATTGTTGATGCACTCGCCGGAAGGACCGCCAATCTGGATAAAATAGGGTGATGTGGCCTGACTCATTTCTATGCCTAGCAAGTGGCCGATAGAGGTGCCATATTCGATTTCATAAATTCCTGGTTTGGCCACATCTCCTGAAATACTAATGAGCTTGGTACCGGGGGATTCCTCTGTCCCTAAACTTAAAAAATGTTCCTCTCCGAGTTCGATGATCCTTGATGCGTAGGCAAGGCTTTCAACATTGTTTACAACCGTTGGTTTATGCTTATAACCATGTTTTGTAGCGGACCATGTTCTTACAGGTGGCTCCCCGCGACGACCTTCAAGAGATTCGATTAAGGCTGAAGCGGCACCACAAACATAAGATCCAGCCCCCAATTGTATGCGAATATCAAAGTCAAACCCTTCCTGTCCCAGTATGGATGTTCCCAGAAGATTCAATTTCTTAAATTTTTTAAGGACTGCTTTCAATTCATCCTTAAAAAACTGATATTCTGCTCTCAGGTAAATAATTCCTTCTTTAGCACCAGTAGCATATCCAGCCAGAATCATTCCCTCAATAACCAATCCGGGAAGATACTGAAGCAGTGCTCGGTCTTTAAACGTACCTGGTTCACCTTCATCTGCGTTACAAATAATGTATTTGGCATCAGCATTATTCTTCAAGCAGGATCGCCACTTGTACCCAACAGGAAAAAAGGCTCCTCCCAGGCCTAACAATTTTGCATTGGTAATTTTGTCAATAATCTCTTCCCTTGAAAATTGTATCGCTTTCTTAATACTTTTACCCATCTCGTAAGTCCTGAAAATCACAGCCTTGCTCTCATCTGGATGGTATTGTATTTTGCTTTTGGTTTTACTGGCAAAGTCCTTGGGGTTATCACCATTTTTTAGCCGATCAATGATTCCCTTTACCTTATTAGGGGTGAGTTCAGTAAAAGGATGAAAATCTATAAGCGCAGCTGGTTCCTGATCGCTCATACCAATACAGGATGTTTCAAACAACGAAAAATCATTAGTACCCTCTTCATTGAAAGTACAACCCGTTTCCTTTTCGAAGGCAGCCTTAACCGTATCATATCCTTTTATTTCTGAAATGATGCTTGTATTAAGGTAGATAATGTGCTTTCCTGTCGGTTTTTTGTGAAAAAAGTGATAAAAGGAGATTAAACTTTGGATCTCTATCCTGGAAACATCGAGTTTTTTAGCCAGGTAAGAAACTGCTCTTTCTGGGATATAGCCATACTTCCGTTGACATTCCCAAAGTTTGTTTAAAAGTTGAGCTCTTTCCATAGTGTTCCATTGTGTGATTACTCATTATTAAATATGGTGAAAGAAGAACTTAAAAACACCTTTCGTAGGTCCTCGTTCGCTTCGTAAAAGAACCATAATTAATTAAAAATAAATATGATTTCCGTCATGTATATTAATGATTTTGTAAAAAATATCACCTTAAATTTATAATATCATAATTTAGACAACCCATCGATGTTGAGATTTTTATTACTCGCTGATGCTGACAAAAGAATCATTAGTGTGTGTTCTTAATAACATTCATAGTTGTTTTCTGACAAGCAGTCTGTTCATGTATTGGTTGATGAGAATTGATAAATCAGTCATACTTAAACTCTTCGCTAGTAATAGAATACTCTTCGCCGAGGAGAATATTTTTCACAGCCTTCCAGATATGTTGTGCGTCTGGAGGGCAGCCAGGAATGTAGTGGTCAACTTTAACAACTTCATTGCACGGGTAGACCCTGTTTAATACCTTTGGAATATCTTCGTGACAGGGTATGGTGTTTGTGCCGATTTCTGCCGTCAGGCCGTTGATATATGCCTCTTCCAGACAATCCTTTAATGGAATAAAATTTCGCATGGCGGGGATACCGCCCATTATGGCACATTCACCCAACACCACCAAAATATTGCACTTTTTCCTGAACTCTTTTAAAACTTCAATATTTTCAGAATTGGCACAACCTCCTTCAATAAGTCCAATATCACATTGTTTAGTGAAGTTTTTAATATCGTTTAATGGTGATTTATTAAATTCAACTACTTCGAACATATTTAGTATGGCAGTGTCAATATCCAATAGAGACATATGGCATCCGAAACAACCTGCTAAAGAGGTTGTTGCGACCGTAAATTTCCCATTCTTTTTCTTTGGTTTCAATTGTTGGAATTGTGGAAAATGTTTTAATCTTCCAACAGTGTCATATTTGCGCCCTCCAGGAGTTTGATAGTGTTTTGTTCCTTTAATAAGGATGGCCCCTACCGGACAAATATCCATGGCATATTTGGCTTCAGCATCTGATAATTTTTCTTCTTCTTCATGGTCTATATGTACCCGGGTCTTTACACCTCTTCTAACAAAGGAGAAGATATCTTTTCCATCCTTGTTCTTAACGTCTTCAACGCATCGTTTGCAGAGAATACAGCGGTTTGCATCCATTGCCATTCTTTCGGAAGAATAATCAACTAACTTTTCGCTGTAAACGTGCGGAAAACGCGAAACAGTTATGCCCATCTCATAACCCAGGTTTTGCATATCACAGTTTCCGCTTTTTTCACAGGAAGGACAAAAATGATTGCCCTCAGCAAATAGCATCTCTATAATTGCTTTTCTTGTGTTTAACAGCTCTGGCGTATTGATATGTACCTTCATTCCTTCATAAACCTTGGTTGTACACGCAGATGTGGTTTTGCCATCTACTTGTACCGTGCAGATTCTACAAGTTCCTAAAGGTGGATTCACTTCACGAAAATGACACAAAGTGGGAATATAAAGACCGTGTTCTCTGGCCACATCAACAAGGTTTTTTCCTTGCTTGACCTGATAGCTTTGTCCATCCATGGTTATATTAACAAGCCTATTCATAGCTACTGTGTTTTTCATTGACAAAGGAGTCGTAATCGTTTGTGGCGGTTTCAAGTTCAAATACGTGTGTGAAATTACTGTCTACCTGCAACTGATGGTTAAAGACCTCAGGGAATTTTAGCATTGCCGTGAGCAGGCAGTTGGTAGAAGTTTTTCCGAGTCCACAACGGCTCGATTGCTTAATGATTTGCGCCCATTCTTTAGCATCCTCCAAGTCTTTTCTCACCCCGTTCCCGGCTCTTAGTC
>CAWZYX010000128.1:0-8135 GCA_963966315.1 uncultured Winogradskyella sp.
GCTATGGTACAACGCATGATCTCCGAACTCGAAGAAGTTGGAATTACGCCCATCGTGAAAGATGAAGGTGAAAGTCAGCGACTTGCCGGCTATGGTTCTTTAAACCAAGGTTATCAGGATATTGTGGTTCATGAAGATGAATTAGAAAAGGCTCTTGAAGTCATTAAAAAGGTAAAAGATGAGTTGGGCCTCACTTCGCAATCCTAAGGCTAAAGCTTATTACTCGTTATTGATTATTAACTGATTTAGCTCTGATAAGCTAAGTCGCCTAATTATTAATACACATTTCTTATAGATACAAACGATGGATTTACACCTAAATGGAAAAAATGTAGTTGTAACGGGTGGTAGCAAAGGAATCGGAAAGCGTATAGCACTTGCCTTTGCTAATGAAGGTGCCAACGTCGCCATTTGCGCACGAGGCCAAAAAGCTCTGGAGGAAACGAGAGAGAAACTACTAAATTCTGGAGTAAAGGCACATGCCGCAAGCTGTGATATTTCGGATACTGCAGCCTTAAATTCATTTCTTGAAGATGCTAAGAAGGCTCTGGGGAGTGTCGATATTCTGGTTCACAATGCCTCAGCACTGGCCGTAGGACCTGGTTTGGATGATTGGAAGTCGAGCCTGGAAGTAGATCTAATGGGGGCTGTTCACGCTTGTAATAAAGTCATCCTATGGATGTCGGAATCAGGTGGAGGTTCCATTTTACTCATTTCTTCAACCTCAGGTTTGGAATGTGATCCCATGCCGGATTTTGGTTACACGGCAGCTAAAGCGGCTTTGATTTCTTATGCCAAAAAGCTTGCAGTGCTCCATGCTGCCGACGGTATCCGAGCAAACGCATTGGCTCCAGGATCAATAGAATTCGAGGGTGGTGTTTGGGATCATATTAAAACTAATGAACCCCAATTATACGATATGGCTTGCTCCATGGTTCCGGCGGGGCGACTGGGAACCCCTGAGGAAATAGCAGACGTTGCCGTATTTCTCAGTTCTGATCGCGCTAACTGGATTACCGGTGAGTGTATTTCCGTCGATGGAGCTCAACATCGGGGAATGCGTTAAGAAAAAACTGAATAAGAGATCGGAATAGGTGTCAATAGCCGACCCCTAAAACCTTGCCTCCAAATAAAGATTGAGTCCACTAAAACTAAAGTTGACTCGTCCTTGAAAATCGTCACTAAATGGTAGGTCATCAACTCGGTAGTCATTGGTAGCATAAGAAAGGCCAATACCTATATGTTTTGAAAAGTACCATGTGACTCCCGCATTGGACTCAATAATATTGATTCCGATGCCCTCTATTTCCAGATACAGACCCTCTAAGGAATATCTCGCCAACAATCGTGGTGTTAAATAAGCCGAACCGTGAATACCGATAAGCAGAGCCGGCGCAACAAAATTAGCACTGGCACTTCGAAATATGTCGTTTAAGCGCCCTTCTATTCCAGTATTAATTATAACACCTCTTAAACCCACAGAGGCACCGGCATTCCAGTTAAGTTCATTAAAAAAATTGTATCGATAAGTGGCCGCTATATAATCCACGTCAAAATTAAAGTCAATACCCGAACCAGCTTCGAAAACAATGTCATTAAATTCCACATCTTCCTCCAAAGTAACAGATCTGTTTCTTTTAATATAGGTATACGTACCAACAATTGTTGAATTTTTTGAGATATTCCAGTAAACGTCGGTTCTAAATACACCAAGATCTTCACTAAAACCTAATTCATCCTCAAGCCCAATATCGGTTCCGAGATTTCTACCATCCACCCTTAAACTGGTTCGAAGCGTAGGGCTGTAAAAGCCAGCCTTTATATAAAACTTAGGAAAAATAGAATCGCCTTCTCGTGATTCATAACTTTGGGACCATAATTGAATGGTCACCAACAGAAAAGCAATAACAGATAAATAGAAATTTCTAAGGCTCATAAACCGCAGCTATCGAAAGATAGTCATAAATGTACATTAATTGAACCAACAGTCCACTGCAATATTGCTTTTTTGTTGAAAATTTACCATATGATATAATGGATCAACAGCAAGAAACAGTTCAACTACTCTTCATTATAATTTTGAATCCAATACCCTCGAACAAAGTTTCTAGCTGATGCTGAATTCTTCGAAGTAAAAGGATTGTCAGATTTTATTCTAAGCTTAAAAAAAAGTATCTTCCTCTAAAATTTAAACCATTTTTTATGAAGATTAAACCAATATTTTTCAGCTTTTTATTGCTCCTTATGGGTTTTATGTCCTGCAATGAAAAGAATAATGAAATGGCATCCATGATTATTTATGGAGGCTCCATCTATACTGTAGAAGATTCCTCTCCTATGGTAGAAGCAGTTGCGATTAAGGACGATAAAATACTGTTTACAGGGAGTATGGACGAAGTCGAGCAGTATCGCGGAGACAACACCCTTTTATTGGACCTGGAAGGTAAGACCATGACGCCGGGGCTCATTGAAGGACATGGGCACTTTATGGGACTGGGGTACAATGAGCTCAATTTAGATCTGTTGAACACCACCAGCTACCAGCAGATCATTGACGCAGTCGCCGATCGAGTAGCAACTGCCGAACCGGGTCAATGGATCACAGGACGAGGATGGCATCAAAGTAAATGGGATTCACTGCCGGAAGAAATGGTCAATGGTTTTCAAACCCATCACCTTTTGAGCGAAGTGTCCCCTGACAATCCTGTTTATTTGAGACATGCTAGTGGTCACGCCGGTTTTGCCAATGCAAAGGCCATGGAAATTGCTGGGCTTGACGTTTATGGTAAAGAAGGCGCTACCCCATCTGAAGTGGAGGGTGGAGAAATTATTGTGGACAATATGGGACGACCAACAGGAGTGTTTAATGAACGCGCTATGACCATGATCACCAGACACATTCCTGAGAGTACTCCTGAAACAGATCGACAGGCTTTTGATCTGGCTGTAAAAGCCTGTCATAGAAATGGAATTACCGGTTTTCACGATGCTGGCATCCCTCGAGAAACCATAGAGCTTTACAAATCCATGCAAGCCGAGGGTAAAATGGATGTCCGCATGTATGCCATGCTCACCGGCTGGGATAAAGACTTATTGAATGAATGGTTTGAAAAAGGTATCATGGTAGATCCTGATCATCGTTTTACCATACGATCAGTTAAACTAAACTGTGATGGCGCTTTAGGATCAAGGGGGGCCTGGCTCCTGGAGCCCTATTCCGACCGTCCGGATCATTTTGGTCATGAAACGCTTCCAATGGAATTTGTAAAGGAAACTGCTGTAAGTGGTTTAGAGTATGGTTTTCAGGTCTGCTCTCATGCCATTGGGGACCGTGCAAACCGAGAAATACTCGACCGGTATCAATTTGCAATAAATGGCAACCCTGAAAAGGCAATAGATCATCGTTTTCGAATAGAACATGCACAGCACCTGCATCCAGAGGACATTCCTCGTTTTGCAGAATTAAAGGTCATTCCGGCCATGCAAGCAATACATATGTCATCTGATCGACCATGGGCTATTGACCGACTTGGTGAAAAAAGAATCAAGGAAGGTGCCTATATGTGGCAAACGCTTTTACAAAGCGGAGTTCCCATCGTTAATGGTACGGATGTACCAGTTGAGCCCATTAATCCCATTGCGAGTTTCTACGCCAGTGTTAGCAGGAAAACCCTTAAAGGCCTACCGGAGGGAGGCTATGAGCCGGAACAAAAAATGACGCGCCCACAAGCGCTCAAATCTTATACTTTAGACGCAGCGTACGGCGCTTTTGAAGAAGATATCAAGGGATCTATTGCAGCAGGTAAATTAGCCGACTTCACCATCTACAATCAGGATTTAATGACTGTACCTGAAAATGAGATTCTCAATACTAAGGTGGTGATGACCATATTTGATGGAAAGATTGTATACGAACAATAAATGATCATCCACCATATTAGAAATGCCACCATGATCATCGAATCCGGAGGACACTTTGTTCTGGTTGATCCCATGATAGGAACCAAGGGAAGTGCCGCACCGCCCTTTGCTTTTATTCGATCTCGACCCCTTAGAAATCCTATTGTAAATCTCCCTAGAGGGGCAGAAAAACTTATAAAAAAAACTTCGCATTGCCTAATTACACATCAGCATGCAGACCACATGGACAAGACAGGTATTCAATTCCTTGCAGAAACAAAAACGCCTGTTTTCTGTAGTGAACTGGATGCCCATCAACTCCTCTCAAAAGGAATAAATGTGGTGCAAACACTCAAATACTGGGAGGAACTTGATTTTCTGGGCGGAACAATTATGGGAACCCCCTGCAGACATGGATATGGTTATGTAGCTAAACCTATGGGAAAGGTCATGGGCTTTTTGATAAAACTGCCCAATGAACCTTCCGTCTATCTTAGCTCAGACACCATCTATACAGGAGATGTCAAACGCGTTCTGAAAGAGTTTAAACCTGTTATAAGCGTTCTGGCCTGTGGCACCGCTCAGCTCGATGTTTACAAACCTCTTCTTATGACCATCGATGATATTGTTACATTCATCAAAACCGCACCGGGTAAAGTAATCTGTAATCATCTGGAAGCAGTGAATCATTGCCACACAGACAGGGCACAATTAACTGAAGTATTAAAGAATGAACAACTCCTTGAAAAAGTCTGGATCCCCCTTGATGGCGAATCAAAGCAATACTAAGGCATTTCTATATGTGTTAATTGGATTTGTGATTTTATTGCAAAACTCAAATGCTCAACAAATGAATTTAAATTCCTTCAAATGGAAAAATCGACTCTTGATAATTAAATATTCAGAGCAGAATACCTCAATGCTGAGAGAGCAACTCGACCTGTTAAGGAACAAGAGTAAAGAACTAAGTGAACGGAAATTATTACTGATCGAACTTAACGAAAAAGGATATCAGATGGTTGACAAAAAAGTTGAATTCGTTAAAGACAGCTTAGCTTTCAAAAGTTTCAATTTACCAAACCATAAGTTTCATGTTCTTCTGATTGGTCTTGATGGAGGAATAAAGTATGAAACTACCTCGCCCATTTCGCCAGATGAACTTTTTTCCATCATTGACAAGATGCCAATGAGGCGATCAGAACTGAAAAACAAGCATTAAGACTACTAAAAGGCATCGAATTTAAACTTTTGACCACCAACAGAAGCTTCGTACATCAATCCTCCTTTTTGCATAGTAAATATTAAAACTCCATCGTCGTAATCTGCATCTGCCGAAGCTCCTGCTGTGGCCGCAACCGCAGAAGCTTGTGCCGATAATTCAATCTTATTTTGTTTGAAGCGGTCCATTGCCGCTTTGTCTTTGAAGAAAATGATCTCCCTGTAAGCCTGGCCTCCCCACTGAAAGCCAATACTCACCTGAGTAAGTTTGGCCATACCGACTTCTGCCCCTCCTTCATAAGCCACACCGTTCCCGGCAGCACCACCAATACCAATTGCACCTTTACCAACATTAGGAAAAATGACGTATCCATGTGCCTCTTCAAAATGTTTTTTCATTTTCCAATCTGCTTTGAGAAATTCTTCTTTGGCCTCGGCTGCATCAATTTTAATCTTCTCGACCTTTTTGACGGATTGAGAAAATGATAAACCAATAGTCATGAACAACATGACTAATACAGTAAAGAACTTTGGGAACTGAAAATTAAAAAACCTCATTTTTTAATGATAATTGATTATTAGTATCTTTAAAGGTAAGGAATTCAGACGATCATTTTATATTGTCACCTTAAATTTTAATCACATTTAATCACTCTCTTAATAATCATTCAATACAAAGGAAATGAAAAAGTTCTATGATCAAAGCGGGTTTAACCAATTGGTGGACACCTTAATCCGACTGGGGTTTTTGTTCCTCCTCGTAGCCTGGTGTCTGGATATCCTCGCACCCTTCTCCGGTGTGATCGTCTGGGGAATAATTTTGGCTATGGCCTTATACCCTATTCATGAAAAAATCAGTTCTAAAATCAAACATCGAAAAAAGTTGGCTTCCATCATCATCGTATTTTTGGGCTTGATGTGCGTGATCGTTCCTACCTGGCTATTTGTGGGACAGGTCATTACAGGTTTCTCTCAACTAAGTACTGATCTTAATTCCGGAAACCTGCAACTACCACCAGCGAATCCAGAAATTGCAGAGTGGCCTGTAATTGGTAAAGATCTTTACAATCTTTGGGAAGAAGCTTCCAGTAGTATAGAGAGTTTCATCAGAAGATACGAAGATCAACTATTAAGCTTTGGCGAGACTCTTTTAGAAGGCGTAAAAAGTATTACCGGAAGTCTTGTAACCATTGTTTTGGCCATTATAATTGCCGGCGCACTACTTTCTGGCAATCAGGTTCAACAACTTGGCAGACAGTGCTTTTTTCGATTGGTTGGGTCCAAAGGAGATGAACTCATTGATGTTATTTCCAAAACGGTGGGTAATGTGGTTAAAGGAGTTATTGGTGTGGCCTTAATTCAGTCTTTTTTAATTGGTCTAGGTATGCTGGGGGCAGGTATTCCTTATTCGGGGGTCTGGACCCTGGTGGTCCTCATTCTGACCATTTTACAGATTCCTTTGCTGCCCTTCATTATTCTGATTGTTGTTTGGTTATTCAACGATCTAAGCACCTTGAGCGCAGTGCTGTGGTCCATCTTTTTTATAGCTGCTTCTCTGGTGGACACACCCTTAAAAGCATTATTGCTTGGTAAAGGTGGCTCCGTCCCCATGTTGGTTATTTTCATGGGAGTTATGGGTGGGTTTATCTCCAGTGGATTCATCGGACTATTTACGGGAGCCATTATCATAAGCATCGGTTACTCTTTATTTATGACCTGGTTGCAACAGGAAAGCCCACCAGATTCCAAGGTACGCTAAGACATCAATCATCATTTTTGTTGAGATTAATCCACTATTTTATGCAGAAATATACTCTGGGACTGGCTCTGGTCTTTTTGAGTCATGGGATCCAAAGCCAATCTCTTAACAATACTAGGGTATTATTTATTGGCAACAGTCTCAGCTATACTAATAACCTCCCGCAACTTCTAACAGAAGTGGCCTATGCCCATTCTATAGAACTTCATACCGACCTCATCGCAGAAGCCAACTACGCATTGATGGATCACTGGGAAAAGGGCCAGATCCAAATCGCCATAGCACAGGGAAACTATGACTTTGTTATCATACAACAAGGCCCTTCATCACAGAACTTTGGCAAGGGAATTCTAATAGAATACGGTGGAAAAATTAAGGCTTTATGTGATCGTTACGGTAGCAAGCTCCTGTATTTTATGGTCTGGCCTGCCCTGGAAAATGCTTCAACCTTTGATGCCGTTATAAACAACCACTATGAGGCAGCACGCATCAACAGCGCTATGATTTGCCCTGTAGGAGAACGATGGCAGCTGGCTATTAAAAACAACACTTCACACGGACTGTATGCGCCCGATGGATTTCATCCTTCTTTGAAAGGAAGTCAATTCACTGCGGAGCTTCTTTATGATTGCATGTCGTTATAGGAGAACAATAAATAGAAGCAGGCTTAAACACTTACTGAATACATACGATCCCTCAACTCTTTAATTTTTGAGTTGTTCATATACTCGTCGAAGCTCATGTAGCGATCTATAACACCATTGGGGGTTAGTTCTATGATTCTGTTACCAACAGTTTGGGCAAATTCGTGATCATGTGTGGTCAATAAAACCGTACCCTTAAAGTTCTTCAAGGCATTATTAAATGCTGTGATACTCTCAAGATCAAGGTGATTGGTAGGCTCATCAATCAATAGGACATTGGCGCGCATCATCATCATGCGACTGAGCATACAACGTACTTTCTCACCTCCGGAAAGAACATCTGCATTCTTTAAGGCTTCATCCCCACTGAACAGCATTTTACCCAAAAACCCGCGGATGTATACCTCTTCACGCTCTTCCTCCGTTTGCGCATATTGTAGTAGCCAATCTACCAGAGTTAATTTTATCTCAAAAAACGAACTATTATCCAGGGGTAAATAGGATTGTGTAGTAGTAACACCCCACGAAAACTTACCACTGTCTGGCTTTTCATTTCCGCTGATAATCTGATAAAAAGCTGTTGTTGCTCTGGAGTCTTTTGAGTATACCACTAC
>CAWZYX010000129.1:0-8018 GCA_963966315.1 uncultured Winogradskyella sp.
ACAGGTCATTAATATTGACTTATTGTGTGCTTGACAAAAAAAATCATAAAAACATATATAATTCTTTAAAATTAGGTTAATTCAATGCGTTTTTATAAGTCTCAAGACAACGTTCTCTAGCCATCTTATGCTCCACAATAGGATCTGGGTAGGTGGGTTCCTGGAAATCAGGAGCCCATTTTTTGATATATTCCAGGTTTTTATCAAACTTTTTGATTTGCGTAGTTGGATTAAAGATTCTGAAATATGGTGCGGCATCCACACCTGAGCCCGCAACCCATTGCCAGTTACCAACATTGCTAGCCATCTCATAGTCATGAAGTTTTTCGGCAAAATAAGCTTCGCCCCAACGCCAGTCGATGAGCAAATGTTTACATAAAAAGCTCCCAACCAACATGCGAATTCGATTGTGCATGAAACCGGTTTCGTTTAATTGACGCATCCCGGCATCAACCAATGGATAACCTGTTTTACCAGCACACCATTTTTTAAACTCCTCTTCATCATTGCGCCACTGAATACGATCGTATTTGGCTTTAAATGAGCGGTCTTTGGTGTGAGGGAAGTGCCAAAGGATCTGCATAAAAAATTCGCGCCAAATGAGCTCCTGCCAGAACGTCTCATTGTCTTCATCGATGGCTTTTTTCATCATTTTTCGAATGCTCACCGTACCAAATCGCAAATGTGGTCCTAGTCTGGAAGTTGATTCCAGAGCTGGAAAGTTTCGTGTTTCTTCATAGTTCCTTATCAATTCAGGGGATACATCGTAAGGCTGTACTTTTTGTGACGAGCGTTTAAAGCCTAGGTCAGACAAACTCAGGTTGGGTAGATCCTTATTATTGATGAGGTTATCGAAATACGTGGCACAATCATAACTATTCAAGGTATCGACAGTGAAAGTTTCTTTCCATTTTCGCATATAGGGGGTGTAAACTACATAGGGATCACCATCATTTTTAACAACTTCTTCTTTTTCGAAAATAACCTGATCTTTAAAGCTTTTAAAACCTATGTCTTTCGAACTGAAAAATGTTCGTAGTTCTTCATCACGTTCTCTGGCGTAAGGCTCGTAGTCATGATTTGTATAGACTGACCTAACGTTGTATTCAGAGGTTATTTGTTTAAAGGCCTCTAAAGGCTTGCCCTGGTACAGAGCAATGCCGCTATTATGAGATTCCTCAAGAACCTGCCTCATGTCTTTAAGAGTGTCATGGAGGAAGGTTAAGCGTGCATCGTTCTTAGGCAAATGATCGAGAATATTGGAATCAAATATAAACACTGGCAATACTGGATCATCTCCCTTAAGAGCCTCGTACAAACCTACATTATCCTCTAAGCGCAAATCTCTTCGAAACCAAAATATGGTAATAGTTTGTTTCATTTGTAAACTTATTTAGGTTTTGTCATTCCATTATATACCCCAAACAAGGCTTCCATTTGATTTTTTCGAAATTGAAATATGGATTCAAGTTTCGGTTTCACCAGAAGAGGGTGAACCATCTGGCCTAGTATGCCAAATGGAACTTTATAATTGATGAGGTCTTCCAATAGCACACCACCTTCAATTTCATGAACAAAGTGTTTGTGGTGCCAAAATGCGTAGGGGCCATACAGCTGATCATCAACAAAATATTTTTTTTCCTTATACTGTGTGATTTCACTAACCCATTTGGTTTTAAACCCGGGTAAAGGAGTAACGCTATATTGGAGTACTTGACCCGCATACATGGGACGGTCTGCACCAGAAATGAT
The DNA here is from genome assembly GCA_963966315.1 of uncultured Winogradskyella sp. Taxonomy (GTDB): domain Bacteria; phylum Bacteroidota; class Bacteroidia; order Flavobacteriales; family Flavobacteriaceae; genus Winogradskyella_A. The sequence goes on from CAWZYX010000129.1 coordinate 1,753, forward strand.
GGTCATATTCATTTCGGGAGGTGTAAGTTTGGAAAGATTAGTGGGGTCACATAGAAATTGCCATGCCTCATCCAGAGAAATGGGTAGTTTTTGTGTTTTATGTAGCGTATATATTCGCACTATTATGATAGGATTGTTTAATTGTAAATGAGCACATAGGCATTCAATGAAGTTGCTATACACAACCAAAGAAAGTATGGTACTAATAAATATTTTGCGTACTTGAGGCGATCGTTCCTAAATGTGATAAAATAATAAAAGATAACCAGTGTTAGCAGCGATATAATTATGAGTCCAAAGAACACTCTATGCTGATTAAAGAAGAACCAATTCCAGCTCACGTTGAGAATGACTTGAAATGTATACAGTAGCCATAAAAAGCGAGATGCCCTGTTGTGAAATAATTCGGCCAAGTACCAGGAAAAACACAACATAATAGTCGTCCACGCTGCGCCAAACACCCATCCTGGAGGTGTCCAGGGAGCCTTATTCAGATGCACGTACCAATCAGAGCTAGGGCCGTCGTTCATTAGCCAGCTGCCTAATGCCAGTCCGCCGAAATTAACAATCAGGAACAGTATAAAGAAATACCCTTTTTTCAAGAATTATTTTTGAATCGCTTCAATACGCTCTAAAATCTTTTGTGCTTCTGCATATTTTTTATCGCTCTCAGCTCTATTTGTAGTTGAAAGCCTATGCCAGTCTGCCATGAGTTTTTCGTATTGCTTCTGTAGCTTTTCAAGTTCCGAAGTCTTTTTAAATAATCCAAACATGATTTTAATTTAAATAGGTGGTGATTCTGGAATTCATTGGTTTAGTAATGGAATAAAAATAATCCAGGAATTCGCCTTCTTCGTCAATCAGATATTTCTGAAAATTCCACTTTACCTTGGAATCTTTACGACCATTTAAGGCTTTTTTGGTAAGCCAGGCGTATAGAGGGTGCTGATGAGCACCTTTTACATCAACCTTTTCGGTTATTAAAAATTCCACACCATAATTTACTTCACAAAATTCTTGAATCTCGTCAGAGGACCCGGGTTCCTGTTTTCCAAACTGATTACAGGGTATACCTATAACAACGAGTTGCTCCGAATAGGTTTCATGAAGTTTCTGCAACTCTTTATACTGCGGTGTAAATCCGCACTTAGAGGCTACGTTGACAAACAGTATTTTTTTTCCTTTGAATTGAGACAGGTCTACAGACTTACCCTGCAGACTGTTAATTTGGATCTTGTAAATAGATTGGGTCGCCTTTTGCACTACTTCTGAATCAGTTGCTTTAAGTGTCCCTAAAAACGTTTTAATGGGATTCATACACTATATTTTAAAACTAACAATACCACAATCCATTTCAAACACTTGTCCGGACATCGATGATGCTTTTTCCGAAATAAGAAATGCCGCCATATCAGCCACATCTTGTGGGGTTAAGTATTTCTTTAAAGGATGTCGTTCTTTCATGTTGTCCACCATGCGATCGTTTCGTAATAATTTGGATGCTAAATCGGTGTCGGTCACAGTTGGTGCAATGGCATTTACACGCACAGTTGGAGCCAGTTCAGCTCCAAGGGATTTCGTCAGTCCTTCAACTGCCGCCTTAGCAGCCGCAACACTTGCATGAAAGGGCATACCCAATTTAACAGCTACCGTACTGAAAAATACAATCGAGGGGTGATCTCCATTCTTGAGAATAGGCAGGTATTTCTGAACTGCTTTAACCGCACCAACAACATTTATGTCAAAATCTGCCTTGAAATCCTCAATTTTAAGTCTGTTTATGGGTTTTAAATTAATGCTTCCAGGGCAGTAAATGAGATGGTCGGCCTCGTCAATGTCGGGGAGTTCATCCACCAGAACGTCACAAGAGAAGTGTTCTAAATTGGCGTGAGAAAAATCCGGAGTTGATCTGCTTATGTTTGTTATTCTATAAGATGGCAGTAGGGTATTGGCAATGGATTTACCAATACCTCTGCTACCACCAATTAAGATTAAGTGTTTCATATCAATTAGGCTGCTGTTAAAGGTCTTCCCTTTAATCGCTTTTCAATTTTTTGCTTGATCACAGTTAATCTTTTCATTAACTCCATGATCTTGGCATCTTTGTTTTGTTTGTAAATTTCGTTTAGGCCTAAGATGAGATCTTTGACCTCTCTCGAGGCCACGATCCTATCACTAGTTGTTTTAAACGTGTGTTTTCGATTCTCAAATTCGAGAGCTTTTTCCATTAAATCCATAGCTTATTTTTTTATATAGTTTAACAGTTCGTTTATCTTCTCAGGAGTGTTAAAAGCTCCTCCGTAATAGGTGGTCACTGTTGCTGAGGTGTCATCCTTAACCCCTCTGGAGGAAACGCAAAGGTGTTTTGCATCAATGATAACCGCTACATCTTCCGTTCCCAGAACCTCCCTTAGCTCATTGGCAATCTGGTTGGTCAATCGTTCCTGTACCTGTGGTCTTTTGGCGTAATACTGTACAATTCTATTTAACTTTGACAGACCAATTACCTTACCTGAAGAAATGTAGGCAACATGTGCCTTACCAATGATCGGCACAAAGTGATGTTCACAGTTCGAATAGAATGTAATGTCCTTTTCCACAAGCATTTGGTGGTACTGATACTTATTGTCAAAAAGAGCAATTTTAGGCTTGTTTTTAGGATCCAATCCAGAAAAGATCTCTTCGATATACATTTTTGCAACCCGATCTGGGGTGCCTTTTAAGGAATCATCCGTAAGGTCAAGTCCCAGAACGTCCATAATCTCGGAGAATAAAATGGATATACGTTCTTTTTTTTCTGCATTCGTCATTTCAAATGCAGCCTTCTTCATTGGTGTTTCCAAACCTGTATATAGGTGGTCGTCACCAATATCATCTATTGTGAATCCATTTAAATTGTGACCATTGCTTTTTACTAATGTTTCTGATTTCATAGCTTCTTTTTAATGTGCTGTCTTTAAGTACTCCAGGCTTAAATCAAAGCACCGTTTATCGTTTTGAAATGGAGTTGTTTGATATGTTTCGTTGACGAGAGCATTTAAATCTACCCTCATCAAAACTTCTTTTTTTTCTGTGTTTTGTGGACCTACCCTGAACACGCTGTCGCCATAATCTAAAACTGCTGGGTTTCAGTTCGCGTCTCATTAGCGCAATAACCTCCTGCTCTTTTAAATTGAATTGAAATTCAATGGCATCAAAAGGTGTTCGGTCTTCCCAGGCCATCTCAATGATGCGGTCTATATCTCTATCTGTTAGACTCATAGGGACTGTGGCATTCCAAATTCCATATCGTATTTCACTTTCTCATCCATTAATCTGTCAAAGAATTTTTTGTTCTCTTTAAATGTCCTATTGTTCCTGAAGTGTATATACTTTCCCTGGGCATGAATGCTTGAACCGTTCGATTTATAAATAACAAGCTGATAGAAGGGGATGATCCACGTAAAGTTCTTCAAACCTTTATTGATCATGATCAATATTCCTTTTGGCCTTAATTCTATATTGGCGTAGTTCAAATCAGACACTGTATTCATCATTGACTGCATGTTTGGGCTAACCTCGTCCACAATCATTCGCTTGGAGCCCACTCCACTCATTCTGAGTTTCTGCATAAAGGAATAAGGTGCCCCAACAAGATCGTTAATGATTTGTTTGTGTTCCTTGTTAAAATGTGTTGTATTCAATACCATCTTTCTCAAAGATAGAAATGTTTAACTTATTAGAACTAAGCTTAAACAATAATTAACACATAATTAGGTTTTGACCAGAAATTGCTGATTTTACTGGGATTAGTCGTTTTTAAGCAAACGATTTCTGTTCTTAAGAGTGTGTCGTTTTAAGATGCGAAGACTTTCATGTCGCACTTCAGGATCTTCCTTCATATTCCAGAGGATGTCACTGGCACGCTTTCTGTTCTCTTTAATGTCTACAATGGGTTTCGGATAGTCCCTTCCCAGTTTAAAGTTATAGAGTCCTTGTTCAAGATCAGTCATGAGATACGGTTCATGTACAAAGGGGGTATCGAGTTTGGCGAGTTCAGGCACCCATGTTTTAATGAAGACGGCATAAGGATCATGTTTAAGGCTGTTAGCGGTAGGGTTGTAGATCCTAAGATTGTTAATACCGGTTTCTCCTGCCTGCATCTGTAACTGAGGGAAATGAATTCCGGGTTCAAAATCGAGAAATTGCTTTGACAAGTGAGCTGAGGCCGCCTGCCAGGGTTGCCACAGTATATGAGTGAAAAATGAAACGAGCATGGCTCGCATTCTAAAGTTAACGTATCCTGTTTCTATCAAACAGCGCATACTTGCATCTACCAAGGGGAATCCCGTCCGACCCTCTCGCCAGGCCTCCTGATACTGTTCAGATATACTCTTTTTAAGCTTATGATAACCCTTGTTAACAGATGCCTTTTCCATTGTGTGTTCCATTTCAAATTTCTGAATGAAATGAGCTTGCCAGCGCAAACGTGATAAAAAGGCGCTGATGGATCTTTTGTTCTTGCTTTTCTGTTTAATTTCTTGTCCTTTTTGGAAAACCTGACGAATGGAGACATTGCCCCAGGAGATATACGGGGATAAACGACTGCAACTGGTTCTTGAGGCCTGTGGTTTTGAGATGTCAGACATGTAGGTCGCATGCCTTTCTTCAAAGAATGAGTTGGCGTACTTCCACGCCATGGTACTGCCACCCTTTTGAAAGGGAGTTTCAGCAGGTGTTTGCAAATCGGTTGATGATAGCACGGTCTCCAATTCATTAATGGCATCTATACTTAAGAGTTGTTCTGGGTGCGCTACAAATTTCAGGAGCTCTTGGTTCATATAATCTTCCCAGTTCTCAAACCAATCGTCTCTGTTAGCCAATCCACGTTCAACGCCGTTATTTTTATTTTCTACCCATTGAATTATGTTATTTCTGCAATAACGTCTGAATTCTTTGTCTCTATTGTAAGTTACCAGCAATCCTGTCTCAACATGAGAAAAAACGGTTTGAACTTTATAAAAATCCTGGATTTGATTGAAGACGGTGACCAGATCGTTGGTGACTGACAAGATTTTAGTGTTGTATGCTGCTAAGCGGGAATTGAGGTCTCTTAAGGATTCTTTTATGAAGTTAAAATGACGCTCGCTGTAGTGTTCATCATTCAAGAGCAGAGGCTCAAATACGTACAGCAATAGGGTTTTTCGATTTGCTTTCAGGGCATTAGTAATGGCTTCGTTATCCTCTAAACGGAGGTCTCTTTTCAACCAAACCACATTTATTGCAATTCTTTCAGACATGATCTAAATCGTTGAAAAATGATTCAGCATTTTTGAAATGTGCCTCTCTGGTTTCTTGATTCATCCGGTCCAGACTGCTGAGCAACATTCCTAAACGCGGATTGCTGGAGAAAAAATTACGATGTTTATCCATAAAGGTCCAGAACAAGCCGTCCCAGATTGCTTCCCAGTTTCCCTTTCCGTAATTGCTCATTTTTTTAATGTAGTTACTGCTACTTATATAGGGTTTGGTAGACATGAGTCCCCCATCGGCGAACAGGCTCATACCGTACACATTTGGTACCATTACCCAATCGTAGGCATCGATGAACAATTCCATAAACCATTTGTAAACGTCGTTCGGATCAAATTCACAGAGGACCATAAAGTTGCCAAGTATCATCAAACGTTCGATATGATGGGCATAACCTGTTTTCAATACTTTTTTAATGACATCATCAACTGGTGTAATCCCCGTTGTGCCCTCATAAAACGTCTTAGGAATCTTTCTGTTAAACTTCCAGAAGTTTTTAGTGCGTTCTTCTGATCCTTTGACTTCATATACGCCTCGGATGAACTCCCTCCAGCCCAAGATCTGTCGCACAAAGCCCTCGGTGGAGTTTAGCGGGACATCATTTTTTCTAGCAAAGGAAACTGCCTGTTCAATCACCTCAGAGGGATTGAGCAGACCAGTATTAATTAATGGAGACAGAAGACTGTGATTTAGAAAGTGCTCTTCCTTAACAATCGCATCTTCGTATGGGCCAAATTCATGAAAGCGATGTTCCAGAAACTGTTGCAACCAGGCCTCGGCCGTCTTGAAATCAATGGGGTAGATGAGGTATTCATTAAGACTGCCGTAGTGATCGGTAAAATGCAGTTCTACATATTCTTTAGCTTCTTTATGAAAGGAGGAAATCGGTGGAAACTGAATCGTTGGAGGGGTCTTTCCTTTTGGATATTTTTTTCGATTTTCTGAATCAAAGGTGAGTTTCCCACCTTCTGGAG
>CAWZYX010000130.1:0-8011 GCA_963966315.1 uncultured Winogradskyella sp.
TTATGCCCATGAAGATTGGGGTTGGAAAAACCAATATACCTTGTCCACCATGACGAAGGATATGATTGAACATTTGAAGGAAATGAAGGTTGAGTAAAATTTTATTGTAATTGAGCAGAATGAAAGTAAAAAGTGGTGAGTCTTTTTAGGAATCCTCCATTTTGTGACCCTTTATAAATTCATTATCTCACCATAAAATTAAGTTTATTGATGAATAATGTTAATAAAATTGTTTTCGTACGACGCATATTAATTCAACCATGAAATACTTAATCCATACATTTTTTTTTCTGGCTATCACTTCATGTACCATACAAAAAAGTCAGCTTGATTTAAACGAGGAATTCGACGGAAATTATGAAGTTAAAGAAAATGATACTGGCGTTTATGCCATTGCCTTTGATAGTGATGAAAATAAAGTTTCAAAGACATTTATCATATACCGTGTTGACGGAATGGAAATGTTATACAAAGACGTATTACCTAAAGGAGGTGATATAAAATGGCACAACAGTAGTTATATTCAGATAGTGGAATCAGGTGTTATGCCAGGAATAGAAGAGAGCAGTGAAAGCAAAAAATATTATTTGAAGGTTCCGGAAATGAATAAGGTTAAGATTGTCAATAAAGAATAATCATTATTAAAAAACAGTCATAAGTTATAGCTTATAATAGAAAATATAAAGCCTCGGAATAATCGTTTTATACCGAGGCTTTTTATCACTTTAAATAATTATCTAACTAATATTTTCTTTACGAATTCATCTGTATTGTTGGAAACTTTAAGCAGATACGTACCTTGATTTAAATCTATATCAACCACGTTCTTGCCTTTTTGGAGGTTTACTGATCTTTTTACAATTCTTCCTTGTAAATCAAATAACTCTAATTTCGTCCTCTTCAACGTATTTTCATTAAAATTTATAAATATTTTTAATTTTTGATCCGTAACTGGGTTTGGAAATATACTGATTGATGCTTCTAAGTCATTTGAATTTTCAATATTGGTTATAAGTTTATTCTGATTTGGATATTCCAGTTCTAGATCCACTGTCCAGATTCCTCTTCCATGAGTAGCTAACACAATTTCTCCATCAAACACTTTCATATCCCATATTAAAACATTTGGGATTCCATTATTAGCCATATGCCATGATTGTCCGGCATCAGTTGATTCCATTAAACCGAGTTCTGTTCCCGCCCAAATGGTTTGTTCATCAGGGAATGGTAATACACAAAATGTTCCTACATCAGGAAAACCATTACTACTCGTTGAATCCGTTCCGAAACCTGTTATATCAGTCCAAGATTGGCCCAAATTGTCCGTTTTTAATATTTTTGGGCCTTCGATTTGACTAAAAGTAACATAAGCACCATTAGGATTATTTGGATCAGGAACTATTGTAGTTATATTTCCTATATCAGGTAATAAGTCATAATTATTGACTTTTTCAAAGTTGAGTCCCGCATCAGTTGATACAAAAAGGTTTCTTGATTCACTCATGCCACCCCCAGCCCAAACAATACTTGGTTCGGCATCAGAAACTTCAATATCAAGAAATCCTCCCCAACCATTATTGGGTGACATTGGTATTTTATCCCATGATCCTCCGAAATTAGTCGACCTGTATATTCCAGTAGCACCAACAACAAAGGCCAAGTTATCCGAATTGATTGAGTACCCTATTTTCGTGTAAAACGGCGCGTTAATATTGTTAAACCCTGAGTCATCTATATCATCATCGGCTCTTTCCCAAGATGCACCACCATCGCGCGACCTAACTAATACATTCCTTTGATTCGAAGTTAAAATTTTCTTTGGATCAAAATAGTTCCATGCACATTCAAATCCATCAGCATATGCTAAGTCATATATATCTACATATCGAGCTGTATTATCGGGATCTGGAACGGCAGAAAGTAAGACGTCATTATCCTGAGTGCCTCCTAGATATATCTTTGAACCAGGAGCCTTGGTTACGTTGTAAAATTGAGTGTTATTAAGCTTATTCTCAACCTCAATAAAATTCACTCCCTCGTTATCAGAATATCCTACCCCTCCATCATTTACAGAAATAAGGCGAAATGAGTTTTCTCTATCAATTGTCTCCAAGTAATGATGATCTACGTGTATATCCCCTTCTAATTGAGAAATATTGGCTGACTGATATTTGTCAACGCCAAAAATCAAGTTTATTCTAGATTCAGGAAAATTATCCGGATCCCAAACACCACCTAACGGAAGCGTAGGCCACATGAATACATATTGATTAATATCAATACCACCATCGACCGCTATTGTGTCGCTTGGATTATCTGGAGAATAGGGTTCGCTGTGTATGTATAAATATTCTCTATTGTTAATTTCTTCCTGATCATTTGCACTTTCATTCAAATTAAATTCACCATCCCTTTGCTGATCTCTAAACGATATCATTAATTGTAGATTATTTTCTACATCCCACACTTCGAAAGGAACGTCTACATAATCTTCATATTGATAATCACCGCTTGGGACACCTGATGTTGCACCAGGAGGAACTAAAAACCTATGTGCCTTTTGAGTTAGACCTGGGCCAAAACGAATTTCTATATTGGGCGTATTAATCGGATCGTTGATAAATAAAGTACCGTTAAAATGTGTACCACTATTGAACGAATCAAAGTCCCAGAAATTATCAGTATTTTCCTCAGTGACTTCAATTAAATCCCTTGAACCAGAGAAAATCGTATCACCTTCATTAATGCTGGCTCTGTAAAGAAAAACACCGCCCCAAAAAACTTTGTACTCGTCTTTTGGGCTTACAACAATGCAATTATCATATTCACCTTGCAATAAAAAATCAGGAATATTATTGTTTCTATCTTTTACCTCTATCCAGTTTTCACCCATGTCATTTGTCATAAATAAGCCAGAACCAGACCTATTAATGTAGCTTACCGATGCATATAAAATATCTGGATTAGTAGGAGCGATAGCAAGTTCCGTTCTTTCAATCCCAAAAGACTCGGCTAAATTGAACAAACTGGTTAATTCCCAAGTATCTCCTCCATCTAATGACCTTGCTACTCCTCTTAATATTAAACTAACATAGATAGTATCTGGGTTTCTTGGATCAAATAGTATCTGTTGAGCACGACTTTCCGGATCATAAATTTTTTCCCAGGTCTCACCTCCATCTGTAGATTTCATAATAGCAGATCGAAATTCCTGACCGTTAACACCATTACTGGTTGCCGCTAAAACAGTATTCTCATCTTCAGGATGTACTATTATCCTATTTACATTTTGAAAATCTAAACTATTAAATGGTGCAGTTTCTTCAAGTAATGACCATGACTCACCTTTGTCGATAGATTTAAAGATACCATATCCATTTATGAAATTTCCACCTAATGCTCCTTCTCCTGAACCTGCGTACAAAACATTAGGATTCGTTACAGATTGTGAAATAGTTACAATTGATAAATTTGGTAAATCTGGGCTTACCTTTTTCCATTCGCCCCCCGCGTTAATTGTCTTCCAAATACCTCCTCCGGCAGTTCCAATTAACCATGTATTATTTAATGAATCAGAAGCATCTACTACAATTGTTCTAGTTCTTCCTGCTACATTTGCTGGCCCTCTTTCAACCCAATTTAAATTTTCATTTTTAACTCTAAGGTTGGATGTATTAACCTTTTTGAATTCGTTGTAATAGTGTGCACTATTTGCATAGCGAACTCTACCTTTACCGTCTTCTCTAATCAGGTAATTTATTTCATTTGCAATATCAATGTTTGATTCAAAAGAACCCTTCTCCTTACCTATGATATATTCCTTTTCCCTAGTGTTACTACATGAAAACAATATCGTTAAAGCAGGTAATATCCAAATTAATTTATTATTCATCCCTTTTTATTATTATCTAATGAATATCAAACAGAAAAACTTCATTTAATAGATTTTGTTTCGATTCACAACATTTGTTTCCTGATGTAATAAATATAAACAAAACAACTTAGTTGGAATTATTGACAGTGTTCTTATCTCAACAGTTTTTAATCAAACTTTCTTGATTTAAATATTCTTACAAAATATTTAAATCAATATCTAAATACGTGAAATGTTGATGTTGGAGCTCATAATGTATCAAATGATAAAAAATTATTTAATTTCAAATTCATCTTTGAATTATCAGTCTTTTTAACTTAACATCATTTGATGATTCACAATATTTACCGAATACAAATACCTCGTTGTACTTCAGCTATCTGGAAAATCAAAATTATATCGATAGGTTTTGGAAAAATATTTTCCTAAATGTTAAAATTTTGGTTTATCACACTAAAATCAATACCATGAAATGAAATAGGTTATTTAAAAAAAATTGATTTCGTTATGTTTTTTAATCTAATGTGTGATACTAATAAGCCAGTCACCGGGCTCGAATATTTCAATTTTTAATATGGCAGGTAAATTAAAATTTCCACTTTGATTAGAAACATTATATCTCAAGGTCATAACGAAAGGAAAATCGATTGCATTTATTTCAATAACTGACCTACTATTAGTGAAAGTAGAATTCGCGATTTGTCCATTGTTTCGCTCGTCAACATTAATGTTGCTAATTGACCTATTTTTTGGGTCACTTAACCTTATTGTTACTAATTTGGTCTTATTGTCTGATTTTGAAATTCTTACTTGCGCCTGGTCAAGATTATCGTCCTGCAAAATTCTGTATCCTGCTAAGTCCGACTTATTTTCACCCATAAAATAATAATCAAGTAATTGTCCTTTGAAATAGCCCTCCTTAATTAAACTATCTCCAATATAAAGACTCCCATAGCCCATTACCATACCATCATCGAATTCACCTTTATAAGTTTGATCCTCTCTAATTAAAGTTCCTTCTCCGTGTACCAATCCTTTTTTGAATTCTCCCTCATATGTCAATTCATTGCCTTTTGCAGTTCCTTCACCGTGAGCAACACCTTTTTTACACTCTCCTGTATACTCATTATTGAGTTCCTCATTCAATACTTTGCAGTCCTGAGCCAAGACAATAAGAGGAAATGATAAAATAAAGATTAAACCAAATGCCTTTTTCATAATATAATTTTAAAAATAGAGGAGGGAGTTACCCTCCTCTAAACAAAGTTTACTGTAAAATTAATGTTGTTGTACATGTAACTGGTGTGCCACCGTTACCAAAACCACTTGCCTCTGTCCATGTTATTGTTAAAGTTCCATCACCATTATCTGTTCCTGTCATATTAACAAATTCCAAAACACCAAAGGCAACAAAATCATCAATACTTAAGTTTCCACAAGCATCCTTTAAGACTGCCGGAACCTCTGGCGCACCTGCAAACGCATAAAATCCACCAGTGAAATCATCTATATTATAAATACCATTATTAGCGGTTTCAACAATATCAGGATTAGATGAGTCCGTAGAAAAACAACTATTGCCAGATGTATATGTCCCACTCAAATCTGAAGGACAATCAGCATCAACAATGTTTACAACCTTTGTTACTCTTTCCCCGTTATTATCTCCTGCTCCTAAGGAGCTTCCATCTCTACTAACACTAGTTATTGTAAAAACCAATACCTTATCACCGTCAGTTACACCGTCTTCTTCAACAGAGATTAATAAATCTAATGGTACAGATGTAAGTGTATCTCGGTTATTAATGGTTGCCGATATTACATTATCATTTATTGTAATATCATTAATATTTCCCGGATCCCCACCTGCAACGGTAGTAGCGTTTGTTATTGTAATATCAGTCCCAATTTCCGATACTGCATCACCAGAAAGTTCAATCTCAACCGAAGTATCATCAGTTGAAAGGGTCCAGATACTTGACAATCTAATTGTAACCCCATTACCTTCTACAGCACTTGCTGTATCTGCATTTGACCAGGCGTAGTATTCGGAGGGCCTGTTCTCTTCATCGCTCAAAAAATCCAATCTTTCATCTTCATAATCACAACTTATGATTGGAATAAACAATGTTAATAATATGTATTTTATATATTTCATCTTTTTATCTCTATTTAGTTTTCAAACCACATTGGATCACCTAACAATGGAACACTTTCTGGAAAATTAGAATTAATTGCAGGCTCATCAGTGTCATATGGCCATCTTCTTATAATTCCACCAATGGTGCCCTCAGGATGAGGTGTTAAATCAGGGTACTTTGTCCTTCTCCAGTTTGTCCAAGCATGTAAGCCCCTTAAATAACTATCTGCATATTGTTGCAAATAAATATGCTCAAGTGCAGTATTAGCATTTGGCGTATTGAAAGGACTACTGAGATTGGGTAAACTATTAATGTATGCTTCAATATCTGTTTGCCCTACATTTCTTATTCTACCGAGTTCATTATACCTCTCTAAACTAGCCCTAGTGCCATTTTCGTACGCAATTTGAGCATCTCCTGAAATATATCCCTTGGTAATTGCCTCAGCCCTTAACAATTCTAAGTCACTGTAGGTCATGAAATAATCGGGATAAATAGCTTGATAAACATTTTCATCAACATATGCAACATCTGTATTCGAAGCATCATTCAATTCGATGGTTATGTATTCTGTATTATCTCCTTGTCTGCGAAATATTAGTGACAATCTTGGGTCTACCTGATTATAGTTCTCCAGTATGCTTTTTGAAATCGGGCTTAAATAAAATGAAAATCCTAAACCATCTTTCTCAACTCCATCACCGGTCTCATCCTGAAAATTCCATGCTCCAAATTCAGTGAAAAGTTTCCAACCTGGATTTTGATTTCCAACATCGTCAGAGAAGTTAACTTTTGCATCATCCACATTGCTCTCAAATAGCAAAGGGTTGGTAGCCATAAATTGTGCTAATTCATCAGCTGCTGAAGGATCAGAATTTGCCTTCATCATTAACATTTTAAATTTGAATGAGTTGGCAAACTTTAACCATCGGGTCATATTTCCTCCATAGAGTAAATCACCTCCTTGAACCTGACCTCCAGTATTAACATCAATTAAGGTTATAGCTGAATCAAGCATATCAATAATTCCATTGAAAATATCTTCCTGTGAATCAAATCTAGGATCAGTAATTCCAACAGTATTTGCTTCAGCGAAAGGTATACTTTCATGTAGAAGACTTAGTTCTAAATAAATCTCAGCCTGAAGAATTTTTGCTTGTGCCGCTGTATTTAAAAAATTAGTCCTAAGGGCCTCCTCTTCTGCAAGCTTTAATGATTGAATATTGGTAAAACTATTCCAAAAGTTATTAGACCAGATACTTATTAAAGTAGCTTGTTGTCTATATCTTTCCCAGTCCGTAAGAAAACCACTATCATTGCCACTGTAATAGTGCTGAGAATAATAGCACCCATATTGTTGTAAGTATTGAGTTCTGTTATTGATTTGCTCAACTATAGCACCCGTAAACAACAGATTGGCATCTGCTACAACTGCTGCATTTGGGTTTGTATTGACATCCAGAAAATCATCCTCACATGATGAAAATATAAACACTGAGGTGATTAATATCGTAGAATATAAAAGTAAGTTTCTCATTTCTTAATCATTAAAATGTTAGAGAGATGTTAAATCCGTAACTTCTTGTGGCCGGAAGTCCGCCCGCTTCAATTCCTCCACCAGCATCGCTAGCACCAAAAACATTTTGTTCCGGATCGATATGTGGAACTTTTGAATAAAGTAGGAATAAGTTCCTTCCCTCAGCTGCAACATTGATTGCACCAAATGGGGTTTTATTAACTATAGATTTTGGTAATCTATATTGTATTCTGGCTTCTCGTAATTTCAACCATGTGTTTTCAAAAGTATTTGATTCCTCAATATTGTCTTGGTTATTCCACCATTCCTCTGGATCAACAGCTGTTGTATTTGGCACCAATTCTCCTTCATCATTAAGTACCAGGCCTCTATCTACAATTAAGTTCTCACGGTCAGCTGTTTCTTTTGCCAATCCTAAAAGTCTCAAATCAGCAACTGTGTTTGAGTAGATCACTCCAC
>CAWZYX010000131.1:0-8002 GCA_963966315.1 uncultured Winogradskyella sp.
AGATCAGCCTCGGTCTCGTGGGCTCGGAGATGTGTATAAGAGACAGGTATAAAAACACCTGATAATCAGGTGTTTTTTATGACTAAACTTTTTTACCCTTCCGATTGAATCCAGTATATTTGCCGCTTTTTAGAAAAAGTAGAGCATGTCTTTGATTCAAACCACCATTAAAAATTTTACACAAAACCCTAAAAACGATATCCTATCGGGTCTTACGGTAGCCCTTGCACTTGTACCAGAAGCGGTGGCTTTTGCATTTGTAGCCGGAGTGGACCCTCTGGTTGGTCTTTACGGTGCTTTTATGATGGGACTCGTCACCGCCCTATTTGGCGGCAGACCCGGCATGATCTCAGGGGCTACCGGGGCCATGGCAGTGGTCATGGTTCACCTGATCCAAAAAGGGAATGAAGTGGGAATCAACCTCTCTGAGCCCATTGACAACCTGGGATTGCAGTGGCTGTTCATCACTTTGCTCATCGTTGGTGCAATTCAAGTAATGGCTGGTGTGTTGCGACTGGGAAAATTTGTTCGTTTGATCCCCCATCCTGTCATGCTTGGCTTTGTGAATGGTCTGGCCATAGTCATTTTTTTATCCCAGCTGGGTTTATTCAAGGAGCGCGTAAATGGTGAATTGCAGTATATGACCGGGCTTGATCTATGGATCATGCTGGGCCTTGTGGCACTCACCATGGGAATTATGTTTGGCCTGCCAAAGCTTACCAAAAAGATCCCTGCGGCCTTAACTGCCATTATTGTTGTTGCGGCCATTACCATTATCGGGAAACTAGACGTAAGTACGGTTGGCTCCTTCATTAAGGAAGGTGGTGGATCCGGACTTAAAGGTGGATTACCAAGTTTTCAAGTCCAGATATTTGGTCTGCTCGATACCTTAAATGGCCACTGGAACCTCATCATTTCCACCGCCTTTATCCTTGCCGCAGTCGGACTGATCGAATCCTTAATGACCCTTACCCTTGTTGATGAATTAACGGAAACACGAGGAAGCGGGAACAGGGAATGCGTTGCTCAGGGTGGGGCCAATATCCTTAACGGCCTTTTCGGGGGAATGGGCGGATGCGCCATGATCGGGCAGTCGATTATCAACGTCAATTCCGGAGGACGAGGCAGACTTTCGGGTACTGTTGCAGCAATTGCTCTGCTGTGCTTTATACTGTTCGCTGCTCCTCTCATCGAGCAGATCCCCATTGCCGCCTTGGTGGGAGTGATGTTTATGGTGGTAATAGGCACCTTTGCCTGGTCGAGCTTTCGAATTCTCCATAAGATCCCTTTAACCGATGCTATTGTACTTATTGTGGTTTCAGCCATTACCGTATGGCAGGACCTTGCCATCGCAGTGATTATTGGGGTGATCATGTCGGCACTGTCCTTTGCCTGGAAGAATGCAAGAATGATCAGGGCCAGAAAGAGCTTTAAATCCGATGGCACAAAAGTATATGAGATCTGGGGACCTCTGTTTTTTGGTTCGATTCAAAACTTCAATAGTAAATTTGATGTGAAAAGTGATCCTGACATGGTAGAGATCGATTTCATCGAATCACAGGTCACAGATCATTCGGGTATTGAAGCCCTGGAGAACATAGCCGATAAATACATTGCAGCTGGAAAAAAGATCACTTTCAAGCATTTAAGCCCGGACTGTAAAGCATTGCTTCTAAAGGCCAATCCTGGTTTTGAAAAGGTAATTGAGGACGATATTGACGATCCCAGATACCATGTGGTCACTGACCTGATGGATGCTGAGGTTTAATAGTTCATCAATTTTTGAATAGCTGCCATCACTTTTTCCGTCGATGGGATCATGGTCTGTTCCAAAGTGGAATTCAAAGGTATTGCGGGCATATTTTCGCTACCTATGGTCATCACCGGTGCATCGAGGTACTGAAAGCACTCCTCCTGAATTTTTCCTGCCAGTGCTCGTGCAAAGGAGTTATTACTGGGTTCTTCGGTAACCACCAGGCACTTGCCGGTTTTCTTGACAGAAGACATAATGGTTTTTTCATCCAGTGGAAATAGCGTTCTCAGATCAATGATCTCGATTCGATCCCTCATTCCTAATTCACCTGAGGCATTATATGCCCAGTGTACCCCCATCCCGTAAGTAATAATGGTGATGGTCTCTTCCTGCTCCTGTTTCCAGATCTCCTGAAGTACCCAGGCCTTCCCAAACGGCAGGATGTAATCTTCGGCAGGCTCGATGGATGTTGCACCTTGTGTTCCTGGCACCTTGGACCAGTAAAGGCCCTTGTGCTCTAAGATGACCACCGGATTAGGATCGTGATAGGCGGCTTTCATCAAGCCCTTCAGATCCGCGCCATTACTGGGATAAGCAATTTTAATTCCACGGATATTGCTTAGAACACTTTCCACTGATGACGAGTGGTAAGGGCCACCACTTCCATAGGCGCCTATGGGTACTCTAAGGATCATGCTTACCGGCCATTTTCCATTTGAAAGGTAACAGCTTCTGCTTACCTCTGTGAACAGTTGGTTTAATCCAGGCCATATGTAATCGGCAAACTGCACCTCCACAATAGGTTTGAGACCTACGGCACTCATACCCACCGTCGAACCCACAATAAAGGCTTCCTGAATGGGGGTATTAAATACGCGGTCATCTCCAAACTTCTGAGCCAGTGTGGCTGCCTCCCTGAAGACACCGCCTAATCGACCGCCTACATCCTGGCCGTATAACAAACACTCTTTGTGTTCCTTCATTAATTCTTCGACCGCAAAAAGAGCACAATCCACCATCACCACTTTTTCAGCACCTTTAGGTGCCCGATCACCAGATTCTTCGGTGATTGGTGTTGGCACAAAATCGTGAGTAAACAGGTCTTCTGGTTCCGGGTCTTTTGCTTCAAGGGCCTGCTTAAAATCCTGATGAACCTTGTCTTTTACCTCGACCTCTAACTCGTCGATCTCAGACTGACTAATCCCTGCCTCCAGAAGTTGTTTCTTTAAAACCGGATATGGGTCTCTGGATCTAGCTTCTTCCAGATCATCGCGATACCACTCCATACGCACTCCTGAAGTATGGTGATTTAATAAGGGGACCTTAGCATGTACCAAGATCGGTCGTCTTTCTGTTCTGATGGTTTTAATAACGGATTGAAGGGTCTTATAGCTTTCTTCAAAATTGGCCCCATCTATGCTTACAGCTTCCAGACCGTGAAACCCTTTGGCGTAATCAAAGGCATTCTGGGCCCTGGTCTCTTCGGCATTAGCCGAAATGTCCCATCCGTTGTCCTGAACAAGATATAAAATGGGCATTTGATTGAGAGCAGCCATCTGAAAGGCCTCAGCAATTTCCCCTTCAGTAACAGAGGCATCTCCCAATGAGCACACCACAATAGGATTTTCCTCTTCAGGATTGTTTAGACCCTGTAATTCCTTATACTGCATTCCCATGGCTACTCCAGTGGCCGGAATGGCCTGCATACCTGTGGCAGAGGACTGATGAGGAATTTTTGGTTTATCATCGTCCCTCAGACTTGGATGTGAGTAATAGGTTCTTCCACCGGAGAAAGGGTCATCACGCTTTGCCAGTAACTGCAGCATCAACTCATATGGCCGCATGCCAATAGCCAGGAGCATGGCATCATCCCTATAGTAGGGAAACACATAATCCTGAGGCAGTAATTGCATACCGAGTGCCGTCTGAATGGCCTCATGACCTCTGGAGGTGGCATGAACATATTTGGAGACCAGCTTAAAGTTGTCCTCATACAATTCGGTCATCGTTTTAGCCGTTACTAAATTTCTGAATCCCTGTTTAAGAATCTCTTGTGTCATATTAAGAACCTCCTGCATCATATTACACCAATTCGCGTTCAGCTTTGACCATCCAACCGAAAGGATCTTCCTCTTTTCCTATCTTTATGGCATTCAGTGTGTTATTTACCTGTTTCCCGACCGGAGTCTCTTCAGACACATGAATGGTCCCTTTGTCATAACCTATTTCTTTAATGTAAGCGATGCCCACTGCGGTACCTGTGCCAAATGCCTCTTCCAGACTACCGTTTAAGGAGGCTTCCTTAATTTCATCAATGGTGATTTTACGTTCGGTAACTTCGTAGCCAAAATGTCTCAGCAGATCAATGACACTGGCCCTTGTAATACCTCTTAATACCGATCCATCCAGTTCAGGAGTAATAAATTTACCATTGATCTTAAAAAAGATATTCATAGTGCCCACTTCCTGAATGTATTTATGTTCGGCCGCATCAAGCCATAACACCTGATCATAGCCTTTAGACTTGGCCATTTCCGTTGGTCTAATGGCGGCAGCGTAGTTACCGGCTGCCTTTGCTTCACCTGTTCCCCCATGAGCGGCACGGATGTAGTGGTTCTCTGCCCATAGTTTGATGTGCTTACTAAAGTAGGGACCGGAAGGAGAGGCCATAATAATAAACTTATATGTGGTAGCAGCACGCATTCCTATAAATGCTTCATCGGCATACATAAAAGGTCTCAAATACAAGGCAGAGCCAGCTTGAGGTGGGATCCATGCCGCATCGAGGGCTACCAGCTGCTTTAAACCTTCCACGAATAAGTCTTCGGGAAAAAAGGGCATCCCCATTCTGTCAGCACTTTCATTCAATCG
Source organism: uncultured Winogradskyella sp. (assembly GCA_963966315.1). GTDB lineage: Bacteria > Bacteroidota > Bacteroidia > Flavobacteriales > Flavobacteriaceae > Winogradskyella_A. Next base: position 4,625 of record CAWZYX010000131.1, read on the forward strand.
CTTGGCATTTTCATGAGGCCTGAACAACATTGGGGTACCGTTTGGATCTTTATACGCCTTCATACCTTCAAAGATGGCCTGCCCGTAATGGAGAGCCATCGCTGCCGGATGAGTCGCTACTGGTCTTAAGGGCTCTATTCGCGGATTAACCCATTCTCCATTTTTGTAATCGCAGATGAACATGTGGTCTGTGAAGCTGGTACCAAGCGGAATGTTATTAAAATCAAGTTGGTGCACCTTTGATTGGGCAATGGTTGTTATTGGAATAGTGTAATTCATAATACTTGTCTTTACTGCGAAAGCAGAAATCTATTTAATTCTATTACTTGAACCTGAGATTCCTGCTTGCGCAGGAATGACAATAGGTTTATATTGTTCTGGTTATATCGAATTGTTCAAAATAATCGGCCACTCGTCTCAGGAAACTCCCTCCCAGATAACCGTCAACCACCCTGTGATCGAAGGATAAGGAGAGGTACATCATACTTCTAATGGCAATTTCATCACCCTCATCCGTTTCTATGACCTCAGCCCGCTTTTTAATGATCCCCAAGGCCAGAATGGCTACTTCCGGCTGATTAATAATGGGAGTCCCCATGACACTTCCAAAGGTTCCAACGTTGGAAATCGTAAAGGTGCTACCTTTGATATCATCTGCCTGTAAGTTGTTTTTTCGTGCTTTTTCTGTGAGTCCATTTACATCCGCTGCCAGCTCCACCAAGGTTTTGTTGTCAGCGTCCTTAACAACCGGTACAATTAGATTTCCTGAGGGTAAGGCTGTGGCCATTCCAATATGGATATCTTCTTTTACTATGATGGTAGTGCCATCTACTGAGGCATTGATATTAGGAAAATCTTTGATCGCTTTAGCTACGGCCTCCACAAACAGTGGCGTGAAGGTGAGTCGTTCACCGTATTTCTTTTGAAAAGCACTCTTGTTAGCATTACGCCATTCCACCATATTGGTAAGATCTGCTTCCACATAGGCCGTCACATGCGGTGATGTATGTTTGGAATACACCATGTGATCGGCAATCATCTGGCGCATGCGATCCATTTCTATGCGTTTTCCTTCCCCTTTATCGAGATTTAATTGAGGAATTCGGTAGGCGGTCTCATCCCTTTGGATGGGCTGAGCAAACTTGTAGGGCCTGCCCTCTTCAATATACTGGAAGACATCACTCTTTCTCAGTCTTCCTTCCTTGCCTGTGGCCGGGATTCTGGCCAGCTCTTCATAGCTCATGTGATGAGTCTTGGCAATAGATAGGATTAGGGGTGATATAAATCTATTGGTATTGGAAGGCGTAATCAGTTCCTGTGCCGGTTGAACTGTAGGGCGACGGCATTTAGTTTGTTGTGGCTGCTCCGTTTTTGGTGGGGTCTTATGGGCTCCTGTTTTCGAAGGTTTATTATTTTGCGTCGACTGTTCTCCATTAGCATTGATTATGGCAATGGTCTGGCCAATGTTTATCACATCGTTTGGCTGAAACAAGATCTCCTCAACAACCCCCGACACATTGGAAGGTACTTCTGAATCCACTTTATCTGTTGCCACTTCCAGAAGCATTTCATCCTGCTCTATGGTATCACCAACATTTTTGAACCAGGTAATGATTGCTGCCTCTGTAATACTCTCACCCAATCTAGGCATTTTAAATTCGAATTTAGCCACCGAAATCTTCGTTTTTTGAAGTACTGCAAAAATACAAAATTGCCCAATTTTTTATTGTTAACAACTTCTAAATAGACCCTATAAAGATTTTTTTTCTGCTTAATATTAAATAATTAGAATATTTTTCTTTTTATATTTGTGTTGAAAGATCTTTTCAAAACATTTTCCTTATGCCTTTTAGTTTGGATAAAATCGATATTCAGATTCTGGACATTTTACAGCGCAATAGCAACCGTACCACCAAAAGTATCGCCGAAGAACTGGGAATGACCACCTCTCCAATTTTTGAACGGATAAAAAAGCTTGAAAAAGAAGGCTATATCAAAGGTTATGTCGCCCTTCTAAACCACAAAAAAATAGGACTAAAACAAACCGTGTTCATTGGTATCACCCTGCAGGGGCATACACGTAGTTATCTGGAAAAATTTGTGACGCAAATCAATAGTTTCCCGGAAGTAATCGAATGCCACCGGGTGAGCGGTAACTTTGATTACTTGCTTAAATTGGTGGTTGAGGATATCGAGGCCTACGAGCACTTCATCATTTCAAAGCTCACCTTATTGCCCTATTTAGGAAATGTACAGAGCCTGATCACGCTTTCTACCGGAAAAGAAACAAATGAGATCGATCTTAGCAACCTGAGATGATCATTTTTTAAAGGTCTCCCTAAGGGTCTTATAAGTATCTTCCTGTACCTTCCGATGAGTCGGTACTTCTCTCAATGGTTCAACTTCCTTTAGTGTTTCATGACAGTCTTTTGGAAGCTTTTGGTAAAGTGCCGTTCCTTTGGTTTTCCATGCGATCATCTCATCACTCACCTGTTTGATAACCCTGGCCGGATTGCCTACTACCAGCGACCTGTTTGGAATAATTGTTTCTGCCTTTACAAAGGCCATGGCCCCAACAATACTTTCGTCTCCAATTTCCGCGTCATCCATGATCACAGTGTTCATACCAATCAAACAATTGCGGCCCAGATTAGCCCCATGAATAATGGCTCCATGCCCTACATGAGCACCTTCCTCAAGTATTATCGATTTCCCGGGAAACATATGTACGGTACAATTCTCCTGAACATTCACACCATCTTTAAGGATGATCTGACCCCAATCGCCTCGAATGGCCGCTCCCGGCCCGATGTAACAGTTTTTACCGATGATGACATTTCCGGTTACAGCTGCCAAAGGATGTACAAAGCTGCTCTTGTGGACTACGGGGATGTATCCCTGGAATTCGTAAATCATGAAATTAATTACTTACTGTCATTCCGAACGAAGTGAAGGAATCTCACATAAAGATTGCCACGTCCTTCGTCCTCGCAATGACAACTCTACTTAAATCTTTTCAACGTCTCCTTAGTAAATTCGCTCAACACCAATCGCCCGCTAATGGCAGCGCGCTCAGCCAACAATTCATCCCAGTGCTCAGTTCCTGCCCAGAACATTGCCTTCATTTCCTTCATGGCCTCAGGATTATAGGTAGCTAAATGCTCTGCAAAGGATTTAACACCCGCATCAAGTTCTTCCGTTGACTCAAATACCTGAGCATAGAGCCCCTTATCCTTAGCCCATTCTGCCGAATAAAAACTATTGGCATCAATGGCGATCTGGGACATTCCTGAAACCCCAAGTTTGCGTTGCACGGCCGGACCTACTACAAAAGGACCTATGCCCACATTAAGCTCACTAAGTTTGATAGCTCCAAAC
>CAWZYX010000132.1:0-7960 GCA_963966315.1 uncultured Winogradskyella sp.
GTTCTTGTGATAATCTGATCGCTGTAAATACCATTTAAATGGCGATAATCCTCCACAATAGAAAGATAGACAGAGGTGGAGTTTTCGCCCGGTTCGATATATCCCGAAAAGTGATATTGACCCTGGGCATGCCATGAGAACAACATGATAAATAAAGCAGTACAAACTCTCATGAAACGAAACTACATAAATTTCGAGAAATTTGATATGAGACAGCTTGAATCTGTAACAAAAAAGACGATTAAGCTACCAGTAATTACATCATTATCAATTAACGACATTTATGAGTATCTGGCGCGTTCTGTTGTCTATTGTCTGTCCTCCCCTGGCCGTATTGGATAAGGGCTGCGGCTCAATTTTTATTGTCTTTTTGCTTTGGCTCTGCGGCTGGGTGCCAGGAGTAATTGCCGCTTTGGTCATCCTTAACAACCCTGAGCGTTAATGTTATGGTAATGAATCTTTTATAAAAAAAAGTGTAGAGAATTTTATAACTTTAACAGACTTAAAATCAATAGATATGACCACTAAAGACATTGCAGAAAAATTGGTAGGCTATTGCCGTAATCAGCAGGAAGATAAGGCTTATCAGGAATTATACAGTCCTGAGATCATCAGTATTGAAATGCAAGAACCCATGCAGGAAGTTCGTGGTTTTGAAGGCTTGCAAAAAAAAGGACAATGGTGGAACGAGAACTTTGAAGTTCACGCAACTAAGGTATCCGATCCTTTGGTGGCAGATAACCACTTTAGCGTGAAGTTTTGGATGGATACAACCCATAAACCCAGTGGTCAGCGTTCTCAGATGAATGAGATTGGCATCTATGAAGTCAAAGATGGCAAGATCTGTAAAGAACAGTTTTTTTACGATACTGGCGCCTAGCTTTCAGAAGCGTTCTTGCGGAATCATTCCAGTTTAATTGTGCTATCTTTGCACTGTGAATAAAACAGTATTACTCGAAGACTTTGGGTTGAAAGACTACAAAGAAACCTGGGATTATCAGGAGCAACTCTTCAAGCAAATCCTTGATACTAAGATCAAGAACAGGAGAGAGGGGGCTGACCTTCCCACGAGAAATCATTTTTTGTTCGTAGAGCACCCACATGTCTATACCCTTGGAAAGAGTGGGGACCTCGGGAACCTATTGCTCGATGAAGAGCAACTTACCGAAAAGGGTGCCACATTCTACAAGATCAATCGCGGTGGGGACATTACCTATCACGGCCCTGGCCAGATCGTTGGCTACCCGATTCTGGACCTCGATAATTTTTTCACCGATATCCATAAGTACTTGAGATTGCTTGAGGAAATGATTATTCTTACTCTGGCGGAGTACGGGATAAAAACAGAGCGCAGTCCCGGCGAGACAGGTGTATGGCTGGACGTGGGTACGCCATTTGCCAGAAAGATCTGTGCCATGGGTGTGCGCGCTAGCAGATGGGTTACCATGCACGGCTTTGCCCTAAATGTGAATGCCGATCTGGGATATTTTGATCACATTATTCCCTGTGGCATCCGCGGGAAATCTGTGACGTCCCTGAACGTGGAGCTGGGTGTGGATCAGGTTGACCAAGGGGAGGTCAAGGAGAAGCTACTGAACCATTTCGAAGACCTGTTTGAGGCGACACTCATAAAAGGTAAGAAAAATCTTCAAGAAGAAATAAAGGGCCTTCCAAAATTTACCTGAGAAAAGTGAAGGGCCAGAATTCTGAACTCTCGAGAACTATTAAGCCATCATAAGCTTTCAATGTTTTTAGGGTTGGGCTGGCATAAATTAGGATTTTTTATGGTGGTTGGTGTTCATAGTCCGGTCTGTAGAAGTCAAGATTCAGCGTTGAAGAACACTTTGTAGTAGTGCATCTTTTTATCCTGGTCGTAACCGCGTTCCAGGTACTCTGTGGCAGCATCAGGTGCATCCACATCAATTTTGATCTTCATATGGGTGTCGAGTTTGATCTCTGTCTTTATTTTCTGTTTCTGTTTGCGCACGACGGGAGGTGATACCTCAAACTGATTGCGAAGTGTGATCTTGTGTTCCGTTTCATAGGATTTTCGGAAGTCCTCAAATAGCTTCAGGTGGTCTTCGGTTTCCAGAACCTCTTCTTCAAAGTCGGTTGCGTTCACCACTTCGTTCTCTTTAAAATAGTCGATTGTTTTTGCAAGAAAATTACTATGATCCTGACCTCCAAACTGCGGTTGAAGCACTTCTTTAGAAAACTCACGACACATCTCCATATAGTTCTTGGTATGCTGGTTGTGGTCGTCCGGGTACTTGATATTTAAAAAATGCCTGGTCCAGTACTGCGCGTCATAACTATTGTGGTCTACACTAAACACGATAGGGCCCTCGCTATCGGAAAAATTCAGGATCAGGCAGCCCTTGTCTACCTTTTTAGATTGAATGCCTTTCTGAACCACAATATCGTAGTGGGTGTCTTCCTTAAAGGTTTGAAAAAAATCCGTTTTGGTTTCAATCTTAAAGATACCGAGTGACTGCACAAAAGAATCTTCATACTGCACATTATCAAACAGGCATACGAGCACATCACCCGTTTTGATCTGTGAAGAATTAGATTGCTCAAACAGATGCATCACTATGTTCTGAGAGCATTCTACAAAGGCCTCGTCATTCTCAAAAATTTGTTTCGAATAAGCGTTGATCTCATTGAGTTCGATCTGCGCATGGTGATGAAATCTGAAGCTCTCTGTAGCACTGACAAATGGCTTAAGCGTAAAAGGGACCAAAAGGTCGTAGGTCACATCGTCCAGACCAATGATCGTGTTAGAGAAGGCATTTTTAGTGTCGTTGTATTTATTGCCAACTTTATGAATGATACATTTTTTAAGTCTGGCTTTTTGTCTTTTTATCATTTTTGAGATGGTCAGATAGTTGATAAATAGTGTCTTTTTTGCTGGGATCTGCAGGTTGTCATATGGTCTGTAAAACAGCTATTGTAGTTTCAGGATACTGATGGCCTTTGGTCCTGTTTGAAGTACCACCTCAAGACCCCGATTGACATCTAGGTCAGCCATAGAGATTTGTGAGACACCAAATATGGGAAACCCACTGATGGGCTGTCCCTGACTGTCGTACAGATATGCTTTTTTAGACTGCCTGTCTGTAGTGGTGACATAAATTTTGTCATTCAGATAAAAAATCTGAGGCTTGCTGTAGATCCCGTAATCCAGGTCCACAGATTTTAGTTTAATGTTCAACTTGTTTTCGGTTTGGGTCACCAGTGTTTTGCTGGTGGTCACCAGAGAATGTTCTTCAGGGAGACCAAGTGTTTGTTTGTTGACCTTCCCTTTAGTGTCGACCTGAACTAACTCCCCAGAGCGACTAGTGGTGGTGAATTGAAGCTGATACAGGAACATTTCGTTGTCTGAAAAATCAAAGGACTCAGAAACCCTTATTCTGTTTTGTCCACGGCGATTGAGAATTCGCAATTTGTCCTCGGTCTTAAATACAATGTAGTCTTTTCTGTTGATTCTAAAATGTTTGGGTTGAGAACTGATATTCTTATCAGGGCGGTAATTGAAACCGCTGACCCGTTTACCCTTAGCGTTGAGCATCAGAAGTTCTGTTGCCTGGGTGATGAGCAACCTGTAGTTTCTATTGCCGTCGTAGTCAAAAACCGAAAGAGGTTGGGTAATGGGATCCTTAAAATCAAGAGGGAAAGGTGCCACGTTATTACCGTTTCGGTCCAACACATATAATTTGTCCGGGGTGCAAAAGGCCAGCTGAAGTCGTCCATTCTTATACATGTCTATTTGCTCTATTCTTCCTAGGATGGGTCCGCTCATGCGTTTTTTCCAATTGATCTTGCCATTATTTGAGATGAGGTATAGTTGATTTTGTACATCCTGCACCACGATGTCTTTTCCACCCGTCAGATGATTGTCTGCCAGCTGTGGCGATGAAAGAAGTTCGGCGTCGATTTCCAAAGACGACACTTCCACCACCGGTTGCCTATTCCTTTTTTCGGAATAATCGGAAAGCAGCCCGTTAACATGAAGGAATGCAGCCTCCTTGCTAATTTGAAAATAAGAGGTGTTATAGTTTTCTGCGGCTGTCGGGTAGAGTTCCTTTAGCATACTGTCGTTGCCGTAAGACATATAGCTGAACTGCGACCTTAGTTTTTGGGAAAGGTCCTTGTATTTTTGGGAATTAATGACTGTACTGCCGTTGAGATAATCTGAAAGTGCCATCTTAAGGCTCCTCATGGAACTTGAAAAGAGCACAAAGGTCTCAAAGGCTGCAAGGTACTCGTAGTTTCCAAATCGGAGGAGGTCGTGGTAGGAGGAAAAATAGCCTTCCTTCCACGGATTGTCATAAATTGGTATTTCCCTGAACTCTTCTTGCTGTTCGAGGTTAAGTTCGTCAATGAGCCTTGTGGTCCCTTCTAACTGAATCAGCCCGATGAAATCATTATTCAGCTGCAATACCCCAATTTCTGTTATGATGGGGAGAAGATTGGGTAATGAATCATTAGCTGTCTTGCTGACAACAGAATTCAAATTAGGCTGCAGCAGTTGCCATTGTGAGGACTGTGCCGAAATGACTTCCAGAAGCTTGGACGTGGCAGGACCCTTTAGTTTTTTGGTGAGATTACTGTCAGGAACCATGATGCCTGAAAAATCAAAATCCCCATCGTTCATCTTACCGTATAGTACCGTATTGGAAGCAATGGTACTTGTGGTGTCGCCGCAGTACAGCTGAGAAAGTGGGATTGCAGGATCACCTTGGAGGTACAGCGTAAAACTTGATGGTTGCCGTTCAACCTTCACCAGCCTATTGGCCAGGGTAGGCCGATAATTCTTTTTCGAACTAAGCAGGACACTGTCATTGCTGATCATCAAATGATCATTCTGCGTTAATTGATAAAGGGGAATTGGGGTTTGCTCCGGATCAAATCTACTGATGGAACCGGCAGTCTTAGTGATGGGTATAGAATCTGAAGAGGGCATTAGTTTGCCGGAGAGGACAAAATTGAAGGAGTCTTTTTCATAGAGCCCCAGATGAAGGCGTTCAAATTCGTGTTCGGTAACCACCTCTGAAATAGTGGAAAGGTGTTTACTGCTGCAGCCCAGATATTTTAATTGTTGGAGGTATTGTTTTATTTCGGAACTGTTGTTGGTGCTCAAAACTACCTGGGGGTCATCGGGTAAATAAAAAGGCAGACTATTGGAGTTCTCAGTACCGGGTTGGCAGGAAAACATCATGAAAAAACCTGTGAGCAGAAATAAAATACGGTGCATAAACAGCTCGGTTAAGAATCGATACATCGCTACAAATATATTGGTTAAAGCGCTAAACGAAACTGCTTGGGCAATAAATTAAATGAGCGTCTGTGGTGTCTGGTGATTCCGTGGGTTTTAATGGCTTCGCGATGGGCTTTGGTAGGGTATCCTTTGTTTTTGTTCCATTGGTACTGCGGAAAGGACCGATGTAATTCTTCCATATAATCGTCTCTGTAGGTTTTGGCCAGAATGGAGGCGGCTGCGATATTGAGGAATTTAGAATCTCCTTTCACGATGGTTTGATAAGGTACCTTATTATATGGTATAAACTTGTTACCATCCACACTTATGAATTCGGGTTGAGGTGCGAGACCTTCAATGGCAAGATGCATGGCCTGGATGGAGGCTTTTAAAATATTGGTCTTGTCAATACGCGCTTCATTGACAAAGGCCACCTTGTAGCATATGGCTGCTTCTTCTATTATGGTTCTTAGTTCATAGCGGTTCGTTTTGGATACCTGCTTGGAATCGTTGAGCAGGTCATTTGTAAAAGAGGATGGCAGGATCACCGCAGCGGCAACAACGGGGCCGGCCAGACATCCTCTTCCTGCTTCATCGGTACCGCATTCTAAGGGGTATTCAGAGAATTGAATTTTTAAAGACATTTAACTAATTTTTAAAAAAACTAAAACAGGGACGCAACCATTTTAAAAATATACCATCTACCTAGTGAGTGTCTGGCAAAAACCACATCGTTAACGCATCTTTAAATATAGTGCAAAGTTGATAAAAGGCTTAACACATTTTTATCAGAAACACTTGCTTATTTAATATTTAATTAAGATGTTTGCATCAAGACTAACTCAAATAATTGTTTTATGAAATTAAAGTTAACATGGTTATTGACGCTATGCATGGCGTTTGTAATGCAATTTTCTTTTGCACAAGAGAAAACTGTAACAGGTACAGTTACGGAAGTAGCTACTGGTCAGCCGGCAGCTGGAGTAACTATACTTGTAGATGGGACCACTAGAGGGACCCAAACCGATTTTGATGGAAACTACTCCATTAAGGTCAACTCCGGAGAGGTGCTTACGTTTTCGTTTATAGGATTGAAAACCGTAAAAGTGACTGTTGGAGCTGCTGACGTTTATGACGTGGCAATGGAGGACGATGTTGCTCAATTGGATGAAGTAGTAATCGTAGGTTACGGTACTTCAACCAAACAAGCCTTCGCCGGTACTGCTACAAGCGTTAAGGCAGAAAACATTGAAAACAAAAACTTTACCAACGTTTCGCAATCACTTGCGGGTGAGGCAGCCGGTGTTCAGGTATTCAATACCTCAGGTCAGCCTGGTACAACATCTACTGTACGTATTAGAGGATTTGGTTCCATTAATGGTAACCGAGCTCCATTATACGTAGTGGACGGTGTTCCTTATTCCGGTAGTTTGAACGCGATCAACCCTGCAGATATTGCCAATACAACTGTATTGAAAGATGCAACTGCAACAGCGATCTACGGTTCTCGTGGTGCTAACGGGGTTATCCTTATTACTACCAAATCCGGTTCTGCTACTGAATCATTCGTAGAGGTAGATGTAAGAACAGGGATCAACACACAAATCATCCCTCGTTACGACGTGATTACTTCTCCGGAAGAGTCTATTGCACTTGCCTGGGAAGCGAAAAGAAACAGAGAATTATTGCTCAACCCTTCTTTAGGAGTTGACGGTGCCGGTGCGCTGGCTAGTGAGCGTTTATTTGGTGCAGGTGTTGTTCCTGGTGGTTACTTGGCACCTGGTTACAATATGTGGAATGCTCCAGGTAACGAAGTGATTGATCTGGAAACTGGACAGGTAAGAGCTGGTACGACCAGAAAATACGACCCGCTAAGCTATGCTGATGAGGCATTTAATCCAGCTTTCCGTTACGAGGCTAACGTGCGTGTTGGTGGAGGAAACGAAAAGAGCAGATATTTCCTTTCTGCCGGTTTCCTTGATGATAATGGATATGCGATCAATACAAGTTATAAAAGATATTCTAGCCGTTTGAACCTGAGCTCTCAGGTGAAAGATTGGTTAAAGGTGGGTGCTAACATTGGTTATGTGGTTTCCGAAACCCTTGCCAACGGTCAGACCGACGGTGCTGAAAACTTATTCGAGTTTGCTGATAAAACAAATCCATTCTATCCCGTATACTTATTCGACGACGATGGAAACCCTGTTGCCGATCCAATTTTTGGAGGTCAGCAGTTAGATTACGGTAGTACATCCGGATTCAGAGATAGACCAAACTCTAACAACCTGAACCCAATTGGTTCTGCGCTTTACGATTTAAATCAAACAGATCGTAACGAGGTGGTTGCTAATTTTGATATGACCATTAATATTGCTGAAGGCTTGACATTTGAGACTAATTTTGGTGCTCAGTATGCGAACAACGTCTTTAAAAGTGTAGGTAACGAATTTTATGGTGTGTCTGCTCCTCAGGGTGGTGACTTGTTCCAGAGTGTTACCGAAACATTTACATACAATGCACTTCAATTGTTGCGTTACAAAAGAGAATTTGGAGCTCACAGTTTTGAAGTCTTGGCAGCACACGAAGCGAATGACTTCAGCAGTGAGAACTATACGGATTTTAAAGGTAAGTCGGTTCTTCCCGGAGCAACTGATTTAGATTTATATCTTAACCAATTGTCAAACTCTACTGGTTTCACCG
>CAWZYX010000133.1:0-7937 GCA_963966315.1 uncultured Winogradskyella sp.
AGGCGGGTGGATTGTACGATAAATTTGAGGGTCTGGTGCAGGATTTAACGGGTGTGGGTAAGAAGATTGATGCAGCTAAGAGCGATTATTCTCAGGCTATGAACAAATTGGTTGAAGGACGAGGAAATCTCATTAGCAGAGTGGAAAAACTAAAGAAAATGGGGGCTAAAGCAAAAAAGTCATTACCCGAAAACATCCTTAAACGATCGGAAGAATCTCCCGAATAGAAGTTCCTGAACAGGTATTTAATCTGTTAAGCAGTTCTGATTACTGCTTTAAAAAGCGCTTGGTCTGTGTTTGTTGATCGTTGGAAATTTTCACCAGATAAACGCCTGCTTTCCAACTCGCCACCGAGATAGATGTGTGTAATTTAAAAAGTGACTGCTTCAGGACCAATTTTCCAAGAACATCATAGACTTCTATCTGATAGTCTCCTGCAGTACCATTCTCAATAATGACATTTAAATAATTTCGCGATGGATTTGGTTTGATAGAAAAAGAAAAGTCCTGATCAATAGGCCTTAACATGGTCTGATCAAAAGTATTCGAAGCATCTGCAGACAAAGGGGCCATCGCACAAATACATACAAATAAAGATAAAAAGAGTGGTAATTTATTCATCATAGGTTAAGTTGATAATCAAAGATACAAAAATCTTTGATGACTCAACACCCGTCTAAACCTTTAACAATTTGTTAGGCATTGCATTAGGATGGTTGGGCACTAGACCGCAACAGCTTACTTACTTAAATACATTTTCCTTCTTGAGTAGAGATCGTAGAACTCGTCATCTTTTAGACTATCAATAAAAAGTATACTCTCTCCTGTACTTTTCATCTCTGGCCCTAGTTTTTTGTTCACATTTGGAAACTTATTGAATGAAAAGACCGGTTGTTTGATGGCATAACCTTTGAGCTTTGGATTAAAGTCAAAATCTGACACCTTCTTTTCCCCTAGCATGATTTTAGTAGCATAGTTAACATAAGGTTCACCATAGGCTTTGGCAATAAAGGGAACGGTTCGCGATGCTCGTGGGTTAGCTTCGATGATATAAACCATATCATCCTTAATAGCAAACTGAATATTGATAAGACCAACTGTATTTAAGGCTAAAGCGATCTTTTTGGTATGGTCCTTTATCTGCTGCATGACAAATTCTCCAAGATTGAACGGTGGCAAGGTGGCATTGCTATCGCCGGAATGTATACCGCAGGGCTCAATATGTTCCATGATCCCGATAATGTATACATTTTCACCGTCACATATGGCATCTGCCTCTGCTTCAATAGCCCCATCGAGATAATGATCCAGCAGCAGTTTGTTCCCTGGGATCGATTTTAATAAATCAATCACATGTTCTTCAAGTTCCTGCTTATTGATCACAATTTTCATTCCCTGACCGCCAAGTACGTAAGATGGGCGCACCAGAATTGGAAAATTGAGTCGATCGGCCACCTCTAGTGCCTGTTCGGCAGTTTCTGCTGTGTCAAACTCCGGATAAGGAATATCATTTTCTTTTAAGAGCGTAGAGAAACTTCCGCGGTCTTCGGCCAGATCAAGCGAGTGAAAACTAGTCCCCATGATCTTTATTCCATAACGATCGAGTTTCTCTGCCAATTTCAAAGCTGTTTGCCCTCCTAATTGTACAATGACACCTTCCGGTTTTTCATGTTGAATGATGTCGTAGATATGTTCCCAGAAGACTGGTTCGAAATAGAGTTTATCAGCAATATCAAAGTCGGTAGATACTGTTTCAGGGTTACAGTTAATCATAATGGTTTCGTAACCACATTCTGCGGCAGCCAAAACACCATGCACACAGCAGTAATCAAACTCAATACCCTGCCCAATGCGGTTAGGACCTGACCCCAAAACAATGATCTTCTTTTTATCAGACACCACACTTTCATTAGCCACAGTAAGTTCACCTCCTTCAGAAGCCATTTCCATTTCAAAGGTTGAGTAATAATAAGGGGTCTGAGCTCTGAATTCAGCAGCACAGGTATCGACTAATTTGTAAACACGATTGATGTTAAATTCCTTGCGCTTATTATACACTTCACTTTCAAGACAATTGAGCATGTGGGCAATCTGACGGTCTCCATAGCCTTTCTGCTTTGCCTCAAGCAGCAGCTCTCTCTCAATGGTACCAATGTTGTAGGCAGAAATCTCCTTTTCCAGGTGATACAGTTCTTCGTATTGTTTTAGGAACCACATATCAATTTTGGTGATCTCATGGATACGACTCAGTGGTATTCCCATTTGTATAGCGTCGTACAGCACAAAAACGCGGTCCCAACTAGCATGCTTTAATTTATCAATAACCTGATCGTAATTTTTGTAGCCCTTACCGTCAGCACCTAGTCCGTTTCTCTTAATTTCAAGGGACTGAGTGGCTTTATGAAGCGCTTCCTGAAAAGAACGTCCAATGGCCATGACCTCACCCACGGCTTTCATTTGCAACCCAAGGGTCCTGTCAGACCCTTCAAACTTGTCAAAATTCCATCGTGGTATTTTTACCACCACATAATCCAAAGTAGGTTCAAATAAAGCAGAAGTAGACTTGGTGATTTGATTATCGAGTTCATCCAGGGTATAGCCAATCGCCAGCTTGGCGGCTATTTTTGCTATGGGATACCCGGTTGCCTTACTTGCCAGAGCCGAAGAACGGGATACTCTTGGGTTGATCTCTATGGCGATAATCTCCTCCTTCTCATCAGGACTCACGGCAAATTGTACATTACAACCACCTGCAAAATCACCGATACTGCGCATCATGTGAATGGCCATATCTCGCATGCGTTGGTAGGTTCTGTCAGACAATGTCATGGCTGGTGCAATAGTAATGGAGTCACCGGTATGAATTCCCATAGGATCCATATTTTCAATGGTACAAATGATCACTACATTATCATTTTTATCCCGCAACAATTCCAGCTCATATTCTTTCCAGCCTATCAAAGCTTTGTCGATCATCACCTCGTGGATCGGAGAGATTTCCAATCCTCTAGTAAGCGACGTATCGTATTCTTTTTCATCGTATACTATGGAAGCTCCGGCGCCCCCCAAAGTAAAGGACGCCCTGATACACAGCGGGAACCCGAATTCCTGGGCTATCTCTTTTCCTTTTAGAAAGGAAGTGGCCGTTGCCTGAGGAGCCATGCCTACGCCAATTTTTGACATCAACTCTCTGAACTTTTCACGATCCTCTGTGATATTAATGGCATCAATATCTACACCGATGAGTTCAATCCCAAAGTCTTTCCAAATACCTTTCTCATCAGCTTCTATTGCCAGGTTAAGTGCAGTCTGCCCTCCCATGGTGGGTAGAACGGCATCAATCTGAGGGTGCTCTTTGAGAATTTTGAGTATGGATTTAGTGGTTAGTGGTAATAAATACACATGATCTGCCATTGTTGGATCCGTCATAATGGTAGCTGGATTCGAATTGATCAGAATGGTCTCAATACCATCTTCTCTTAACGAACGTAAAGCTTGCGATCCCGAATAATCAAATTCGCAAGCCTGACCAATGATAATGGGTCCGGAACCTATTAACAGTATAGATTTGATGTCTTTATTCTTTGGCATTTGTCAGGATTTTTCGGTGTACAAAAATAGCTATCAGTGGGGTACAAAAAAAGGTGTTACACCTAAGTAACACCTTTTAATATTAACAATTGTTAATCATTATTTTTTATGTCTCATTTCAGAGGACACAGACAATTTTTTTCTTCCCTTAGCACGTCGTCTGGCTAAAACTTTTCTGCCATTGGCACTTGCCATTCGCTCTCTAAAGCCGTGCTTATTTCTTCTTTTTCTCTTCGATGGCTGAAACGTTCTCTTACTCATTGCCTTGTGTCTTTATATGTTTAATCTTAAAGGATTGACGTTTTTTAAAACTGCGTGCAAATATACAACAAGTTTTTACTTTAACAAGAAGCAGTAATAAAATTATTGTGATTTGTTTTCTTAACTTTGCAGCCCATTAAATTATCGCCTCATGTTTCATAAAAACATCAAATTAATTCTTGCTGCAGCCATAATTGCCTACGCTGTTTATCAGTTTTATGAAGGGTATATTGGAAACGGTATCATGTTTTTACTGCTAGCTTCCATATTCATCTTTCTCTATTTCAAAAATGAGATCATTCTATTGGCATTTTTAAAACTTCGTAAAAACGATTTCGAAGGAGCGAGAAAATGGTTGGATAAGATTAAAAATCCAAAATCAAGCCTGGTCAGAAAACAACAGGGCTATCTTAATTTCCTATATGGGGTTATGGAATCCCAGAATAATATGAACGCTGCTGAGAAATACTTTAAAAAAGCCATCACACTTGGATTGTCCATGGATCACGATCTGGCAATGGCCAAATTGAATTTAGCTGGCATTGCCTTTAGTAAAAGACGAAAACTGGAAGCTCAGAAATTGCTGAATGAAGCTCAGAAATTAGACAAGCGAAACATGCTTGGAGACCAGATAAAAATGATGAAGCAACAAATGAAGAAGGCCTCGATTCCCAACCAGCACTATGGAAATCGCCAGCAAATGGGAAGAAGACGTTAAATCTAGAGTAACGGTGCTAATAGTTTTGATAGGGCTTCGAGAAGTTTAAAACGTAAGGCCCTGGTTTTCCATACCTCCAAAATGAGTTCTTCCGAATCTTCAAGATCTTTCAGGAATTGGGCCTTGAGCTCTTTACTCGTTTTTCTGTGATAGATAAAGGCATTGACCTCAAAATTAATTTCAAAGCTTCGGTAGTCCATATTTGCTGTACCGATGGAACAGATCTCATCGTCCAGTACCATGGTTTTGGCATGAATAAACCCCTTTGTATAACGATAAACACGAACCCCGGCATCTAGCATAGACTCCAAATAAGAGTTTGTTGCAGAACCCGATATCCACGAATCTGAAGAAGCAGGTATGAGCAGCTTTACGTCAATTCCACTTCTCGCAGCTGTTTGAAGCGCTGTAAGTATCTGGTCATTGGGGATAAAATACGGTGTTGTAATATAGAGGTAACGACGTGCCGCTGAAATACTTGCAAAGATGGCTTCAAATATAAAAGGCCAGTCGGTGTCTGGTCCACTGGCAGCGATCTGTACTCCTGCTCTTTCTTTTGGTTGGAATTCCGGAAAATAGGCATCAGACAATGCAATACTACTTCCTTTTACAAAATCCCAAGTAGTAAAAAATAAGATCTGTAAGGGTTTGACTGCTTCTCCAACAATTCTCAAATGCGTATCCCTCCAATATCTGCTCGAATTCAAATTTATATAGTAATCGGAAATATTGATGCCGCCTAAATAACCAATCTTACCATCAATAACCACAATTTTTCGATGGTCTCTGTAATTCATTTTGCTCGTAAGACCCGAGAATAATACAGGCATAAACGGATAATATTGCACTCCTGCCTCTCTGAGCTTTCTTTTAGATGCATTCGAAATTTTACTGCCTACATCATCATAAATAAAACGAACTTCCACCCCACTTATAGCCTTGTCACAGAGTAACTTAACAATTCTTTTTCCAATCACATCATCCTCAAATATGTAGTACTCTAAGTGTATATGATGCTGGGCGTTCTTTAAATCCTTGATAAGTGCTTCAAACTTTTCTTCACCATTCACTAAAACCTGCAGATCATTAAAAATAGTGAGCTTGGATTTTTCACTATTGTAAATCAATCGAAATAACTTCGACTTTTCACCCAATACCTCTTCAATGAACTCTTCCTGGTATTTTTTTAGTTTTAATTTATCCAGGATTCTCTGAACTACTTTTTGATCCAGGATATTTTTTCGGTTAAAAATTTTTGTCTTTCTGTAATCCTGCCCAAATAAGATGTAGACAATAAGACCCATAAACGGAAGTACAAGGAGTACCAGAATATAACTGATGGTCTTACTGGGGTTGAGTTGCTTAAAAAGAATTACAAAAATAAGGACGATAGCCAGAGCATAGTTAATTGCTACCAGTATCGTCCATATATTATTTTTGACGTATTCCAATAACTCAAGGAGTAGATGAATAGTAACCTTTTTCGGGAATATCAATAACATATTCCTTTCCAGAGGAATTATTCAGATGTGGTTCGCGAAGCCACGGATTATGAATTTTTAATATTTTATAGTTGATACCAAATTGCTCGGCAAAGGCGGAAAAATTAGTAACAGCCGTATCCACCCGAACCGAATAAGTTGGAATATTTTTGTAAAGATGCTCCTCGGTAAAATTAAAGCCATACTTTGAAGGATTTGTCAGGATCTCCTTTAGAGCAACGATCCTGTACAGGTACCTGCCTGTTTCTTCCCCCAGAAGGAGATCGTAATAGTTGGAAACACCCTGATCCTGAAGACGACGCTCAATACCGCTTTTTCCTGCATTATACGATGCCGCTGCAAGAGTCCATGTGCCAAATTGTTCTTTAGCATCTAGGAGATACTTACAGGCCACACGAGTTGATTTTTCAAGGTGATAACGTTCGTCGACATTGTCATTAATTTCAAGGCCATTCTCCTGACCGGTAGTCTTCATAATTTGCCAAAATCCGCGCGCCCCAGCTGGAGAAACCACATTGAGCAACCCACTCTCGATCACCGCCAGATATTTAAAGTCATCGGGCACTCCGTACTCCTTTAAAATGGGTTCAATCACCGGAAAATACTTAGCTGATCTCTTGAACATGAGAAGACCATTGGATTGCCAGTACGTGTTAACCAATAATTCCCTGTCCATTTTTTCATATACATCAGGATTTTCCAAAGGCAAGTCTTCCCCGGCAAAATTTAAATGATCCGGTACAGATAGTGCGTACACATTATAGTCGTTAACAATCGGTGCTTCACTTGTTACTTCTGCATCCGACGGTGCTTTCTGTACGGCATAAATAAACATGCAGCAAACAGTCACCAGACCAATGATTGACAGAATGGATTTTAAGGCTTTCATCTTCTTACTTCTTTAAAATTATAAACTCATATTCTACTGGGTAGAGTCTTCCAGAATCAATTCCGGAAGGTGTTTGTTGAACCATTTATATTTGGTAATGATCATGATATGCGTTCCGCCTTTCACAACTAATGTGTCAGCATTACAGGAGTGAGGAAAAACCAAATCCTGATCACCATGAATAAAAACGGTTTGCTTATCAGGTTTTTCCTGATTCCAGCACACTATTTCTCTGATAGCCCAATCTAAGTATTTTTTGTCTTTAACGCTTAAATATTTTTTATATAATTCAACTCTTTTTTTAACCATTTCTCCAAAAGCAAACTTGGAGAGGACTTCAATATTACTCACCAATTGTGTAGGTAAGATGTTGTAGGTTTTTGTTTTTCTCAAAAATTTCAAATGGACGGGCAGCTCATGGTAGGATTTAATACTGGAAATAGCGATCACTTTACGACATTTTATGTGATGGGCCATTTCCTGAACCAACATCCCCCCAAATGAAACTCCAATAAGTACAGGGTTGTCATGTGTCACTTTCTGGCACATACGCTGGGCGTATTCGTTTAGCTTCTCTTTGTCAAGCGGCGGTATCCATTCTAACCAATGGATTTGAAACTGATCCTCAGGTAATTTGATATATTCAAAAATAAAAGGATTTGCTGCCATTCCGGGCATCATATACACATGAATTAAATCTGAAGTATTTAAATCGGATTGTTCCATTCTGGTACCCGTTAAAGACTTGAGGAGGCTTTAACAATCTATAATTCAATAATTAAGCTATTTTTTGTATCTTTGCAAGGCAAAACTATAGAAATTATAGTTCTTCTCGACCAACCTAGAATTTAAATTAATGAAAATTATGACTGAAACTGTTGAATTAATTGACAATGATTTCTTGCGTCAATACGAATTGAAAGTTGAAGAAAGTATGGCTGTCATTGAATACTCTCTTCAAGAACTGTCTCTTATA
>CAWZYX010000134.1:0-7819 GCA_963966315.1 uncultured Winogradskyella sp.
CTCAATGCCCGATAGAGTAATTTGTAATTGCTCTACACTCTCTTCATCGGTGAGTCCGTTTTCGTAGATCTTGGAGGTCTCATCGAGGTTTTTTCTGAGCACATCTCTGTTCCTGATCAGAATTTGTTCACTTTCTACTGCGAGCAATACATTTCCATAGGCATTGATCACCATTTGACGCACCTCCAGATCGGTTTTAGTTTTGGCCATTTTAGAAATGTCCAGAAATACCTTTGTAGACTGTAAACCCACAATATACGAACCATCAAAGATTAATTGGTTGAGTGTAGCCACGGCATTTACATTGTGTTGGGTACCGAAGATAACCTCCACGAAGTCACCGGCTTCACCGCCAACAAACTCAGCCGGGATTACTGAAACCTGCTGCTTCAGGAAGTTCTGGTAATTGATATTGGCATCTACCTGAGGAAGCCCGGTTGCTATGGTTTCCCATTTTTGCTTCTCTGCGATAGTGATATCGCGCTCAGCATTCTTTGCTATCCTATTATTGGTAATGGCAAAATCAATGGCCTCCTGAAGACTGAAATTATAAGGCTCCTCCTGCGCGTGCAGCTGGCTGAAGAACAAAAGGATGTATAGTGCTGTAAAAATTTTAGACATTTGATTTATTCGTAATTGAGCTGTTGATGAAATTATTGAGTATGGTCATGCCCTTCTCGGTCACAATGGCTCTCAGGTGGTATTCAAGATAGCTTTCCATGAGGTATTCCATTTTAAACTGTTCGGGAGGAAAGAACATGATATCCTTGATACCGGTCATACCGGTGAAATACATTCTCGAGATAAAATCGATATCGATAGAAGGTCTGAACACTCCGGTCTCAACACCGTGCACCAGACTCTCCGTCACTGAGTTATGCATTTTTTCAAACTGCTTGGTTTTGAGTCGCTGATAGATTTGAGGGTAGTACTTTTTTAACTGAAACTGAGGGGATGCCTTTTCATTTTTGAGATGCAGCATAACGTACATTTTTACGGAGTACAGCTCTTCGATAGGGTTTTCGGCTGTTTCACAAATGCTGTCAATGCCCTCGCAGATGTGGTCAAATAGTTCAAATGTTGTGGCTTCTACCAGTTTTGTCTTATTGGAAAAGTGTACATAAATGGTCTTTTTTGAAATGCCGAGCTCAGCGGCGATATCGTCCATGGTCACACTCTTAAACCCGAAGTTTAAAAACAACTCAGTCGCTTTATGTATAATACTTTCTCTCATAAAAGGGGCAAAGTTACCTTAGGAAACTTTAAATACCAAAAAAGTTTCCATAGTTTTAATAATTATTTAACATGCATAACGCTCCATTAAAATTGACCGTTTACACTATTTTTGTGTTATGCGACACATATCAGAGTATCAGGAGCTATTCAATTCATATCTGAAATCCAAAGCCTGGGATCAGGAGCCACAAAGTCTGTATGAACCTATCAATTATATACTCTCTCTGGGAGGCAAGCGGCTTAGGCCAGTGCTCACTTTAATGAGCACGGAGCTCTTTGGAGCAGACTGCCTGAAGGCTATGAATGCGGCCATGAGCATTGAGCTTTTTCATAACTTTTCATTGATTCATGACGACATCATGGATGCGGCACCATTGCGCAGAGGTAAGCCAACGGTGCACCAACGGTGGGACCTCAATACTGGGATCTTATCTGGAGATGCTATGCTCATCCTATCCGGACAGTTTCTGGAGCACTATCCGGCCAATACCTTTAAGCCCCTGATGACTTTGTTCAACACCACAGCTTTAGAGGTCTGCGAGGGCCAGCAGTACGATATTGATTTTGAGTCGCGCAACGATGTTACGGAAGAGGAATACCTGCATATGATTGCTTACAAGACCGCTGTTCTTGTGGGAGCTGCTTTAAAAATGGGTGCCATTATTGCAGGGGCAGAACAGAATGATCAGGACCGTATCTACCAGTTTGGAGTGTTACTGGGTACCGCTTTTCAGCTGCAGGATGACTATTTAGATGCCTTTGGTGACCCCGAGACCTTCGGGAAGCAGGTTGGCGGCGATATTCTGGAGCATAAAAAAACCTATTTGTATCTGAAGACGCTAGAAATGAGTGATGAAAAAACAGGAGAGCGATTTCTGAATCTTATGAGGGATGAGGAAATGGATGCGGACCTAAAGGTGGGGCAGGTAAAAGAGATCTACACTGCTTGCGGAGCACAGGAGGCTACCAAAAAAGCGGTGGAACGTTATACCATGAGGGCTTTTGGGATTCTTGACGATCTTCATGTATCGAGCCAGAACAAACAGGTGATGCATTTGTTTGGTGAACAATTGATGCAACGCACCGTGTAACCATGCAGCTGCCCGAGTCCTATGAAAAGCTCATCGACGAAGCGTGGAAAGAAATGCTCTATGCAGCCTTGGTTAGGCAGATAAACAAAGACTTTAAATTTGCCAATATTGACGATGAATTTCCTGGAAACATAACTCCTGAAGAGCTTTTTAATCAATTTCACAGACTTGTCAGACATCTGATGGAGTTTGAATTTGATAAGTATCTGAACCTGCTTTACATCATCGATGTTTCGGAATCCAAGATTAGGGAGATCCCTGAAGCAGATCTCGGTTTACTCAGTCAGAAGGTTTCCTTTTTAATGCTTCAGAGAGAATGGCAAAAGGTCTGGATAAGGCACCACTTTGGTTAGAAAAATACTCTTATAAACGGATACCAGGCATCAATAAAAATACTTCGTTCTGGATCGTGCAAAACATCGTATTGAATACCTATGGTGACGTTGCCAGTGTTGAAGCCGGCTCCTAAAAACAGAGCGCCTACCCAATAGTTTTCGTCGGGCACACCGGTAGTGGATGCCCAATTTCTACTCACATAGGACTGCTGTGGTTCAACGGATAGTTGTATTTCAGGAATGGGGTTGAACAGTCCCAGCAGACTAATACCTACCACATAAGACTCAAAGAAATTCCGCTCTTTGACATAGGAAAAATTTACAGATGTACCAACAGAGACGTAGCGGTTGAAATCATAAACAGCAGTTGGGGTGATAGATGCATTAAAATAACCGTCCCCAAAGCCTAAGCCTAAGGCCCCGCCAAACCGTACCTTGTTCCAGAAATTGGGAGCTCCGTCATCAAGTCTTTGGGCAGTGGCCCCAAAAGAAATGCCGAGTGCAAAAAGTAAAAGAATAACTAGCCTTTTGGGCTGTCTGTTTAGCTTGTATTGTTTGTTCAAAAACACAGTCTTAAGTCCCATATAAATATAGTTATTACAACCGTAATATTTTATTTTATGTTGTATTTTTGGCAAAATTTTGTTTCAGCGACAACGACTCAAAAAAAATAATGGATAAATATTCCTTTTTAAACGCCGCACATACTTCCTTTTTTGCTGAATTATACGATCAATATCTGAAAAATCCCGATAGTGTTGAATCCAGCTGGAGGGCTTTTTTCCAGGGGTATGACTTTGGGACAGAGGCTTATGGTTTAGACGGCGAGTTGGTGGAAGGTGTTAGTACGCAGATTCCCGAACACGTTCAAAAGGAGTTTCAGGTTGTAAAATTAATAGATGGCTACCGCACCAGAGGACACTTGTTTACCAAGACCAATCCGGTAAGAGAGCGTCGTAAATATGCTCCTACACTGGCATTGGAGAACTTTGGTCTTTCGGAAGCCGACCTTGACACGGTTTTTAGTGCAGGAGAGATCATCGGTATTGGAAAAAACAGTCTGAGAAAGATCATTCATCATCTTGAGGCCATCTACTGCGACAGTATTGGGGTAGAGTATATGTATATCAGGGAGCCAGGTGAGATCGAATGGATCCAGAAGCGTCTTAATATCAACGACAACCATCCTGATTTTACCACAGACGAGAAGAAGTACATCCTCAAAAAACTCAATCAGGCTGTTTCATTTGAGGCCTTTCTTCACACCAAATACGTGGGGCAGAAGCGTTTTTCGCTCGAAGGAAACGAGTCGCTTATCCCGGCCGTTGATGCTATTATCGAAAAAGCTGCCGACCAGGGAGTGAAAGAATTTGTGATGGGGATGGCCCACCGAGGACGTTTAAATACACTAACCAACATTTTTGGCAAATCGGCTAAAGATATTTTTAGCGAATTTGACGGAAAAGATTACGAGGAGGAGGTTTTTGACGGGGATGTGAAGTACCACCTGGGATGGACCAGTAATCGCGAAACCTACAACAATAAAAAGATCAATATCAATATTGCACCCAACCCGTCGCATTTAGAGACAGTTGGGGCGGTTGTTCAGGGAATTGCCCGAGCCAAGCAGGATAAAGTTGAAGACCCCTCTCAGGTACTGTCTATTGTAGTGCACGGAGATGCCGCTATTGCAGGGCAGGGCGTGGTCTACGAAGTAGTACAAATGGCACAATTGGAGGGCTATAAAACAAATGGCACCATTCACATTGTAGTGAATAATCAGATCGGTTTTACCACCAACTACTTAGACGGTCGTTCCAGTACCTACTGTACCGATGTGGGAAAGGTGACGCTTTCTCCGGTTTTACACGTCAATGCAGACGATGCGGAGGCAGTGGTACATGCCGCTTTATTTGCCCTGGATTTCAGGATGCAATTTAAGCGGGATGTGTTCATTGACCTGCTGGGATACAGAAAGTATGGGCATAATGAAGGTGATGAGCCCAAATTCACACAACCTTTACTTTACAAGGCCATTGCCAAGCACAAGAATCCAAGAGATATTTATGCAGCGCAACTTTTGAATGAAGGGACGATTGAAGAGGGCTATGTGCCGTACATCGAAAAACAATACAAGGAGCAGCTGGAGGAGAAACTCGAAGACTCCCGAAAGGAGGATAAGACCGAAATTACACCTTTTATGAAGGAGGAGTGGAAGGATTTTTCGCGAGTCACCGAGGAAGTCATGATGGAGTCTGTAGATACCACTGTATCCAGAGAAATGCTTCAACGGGTAACCAAAACCATTTCCAACCTTCCCAAGGATAAAAAGTTTATTCGTAAAATACAGCGCCTGGTAGAGTCCAGACAAAAAATGTTTGATGAAGACAAGTTAGACTGGTCTATGGCCGAGCATTTGGCTTATGGCACGTTGCTTCTGGAAGGATACAACGTTCGTATTTCCGGACAGGATGTGGAGCGCGGAACCTTCTCGCACCGACATGCCGTGATAAAGGTGGAAGACAGTGAAGAAGAGATCATTCTTTTAAAACACCTGGACCCGAAGCAAGGCGACTTTAACATCTACAATTCTTTACTGTCTGAGTATGGTGTGATAGGCTTTGACTACGGCTATGCCATGGCAAGTCCGGAAACACTCACCATTTGGGAGGCGCAGTTTGGCGATTTTAGCAATGGGGCTCAGATCATGATCGATCAGTACATCTCTTCCGGAGAGGACAAGTGGAAAACGCAGAATGGTCTGGTGATGTTGTTACCACATGGGTACGAAGGTCAGGGTGCAGAGCATTCCTCTGCGCGAATGGAGCGCTATCTGCAGTTGTGTGCCAAAGACAATATGTTTGTTGCCAATTGTACTACCCCGGCCAATATGTTCCATTTGTTGAGAAGACAGATGAAGGCCAATTATCGCAAGCCTTTGGTGGTGCTCACGCCAAAGAGCCTTTTAAGACATCCGCTGGTGATCTCGTCGGTTGAGGAATTTGCCGATGGCTCATTTGAGATGCTCATTGATGACGAGAGCGTTTCAGCGAATGACGTAAAGACCCTGGTATTTGTTTCAGGTAAGTTTTACTACGATCTGCTGGAAGTGCGAAACGAAACAAAGCGAACCGATGTGGCGCTTGTGCGTCTCGAGCAGCTGTTCCCGCTTCCTGCTAAAGAGATCAGAGAGGTGTTAAAAAAATACAACAAGGCAGATGACATCGTATGGGCTCAGGAGGAACCTCGAAATATGGGAGCATACAGCCATATGATGATGCACCTTGATGAAGCCAGACAGTTTAGAGTAGCATCAAGACGTCCATACGGAGCGCCGGCCGCTGGAAGTGCCATGCGTTCTAAGATGAGGCATCAGGAAGTAATTGAATACGTTTTTGATAAAACAAAAAGCAATTAGAAAAACAGATAAACATCAATACAGTTTTTATAAAAATTAAAAGATGATTTTAGAAATGAAAGTGCCTTCGCCAGGCGAATCCATTACAGAGGTTGAAATAGCGGAATGGCTAGTTCAGGATGGTGATTACGTAGAAAAAGACCAGGCTATTGCTGAGGTGGACAGTGATAAGGCTACTCTTGAATTACCGGCTGAAGCAAGCGGTACCATTACTTTGAAGGCAGAAGAAGGGGATGCAGTAGCTGTTGGGGAAGTGGTTTGCCTGATCGATACCAGTGCCGAGGCTCCTGAACCTTCATCAGAAAAGCCATCGCAACCAAAAGAAGATCCTGCTCAATCTAAGGAAGCAGATGCTCCAGTAGCTGAAGAACCTAAAGACACCAAGAAAACATATGCCACTGGAACCGCAAGCCCGGCAGCTAAGAAGATCCTCGCTGAAAAAGGGATGGAGGCTTCTGAGGTAACAGGAACGGGGAAAGATGGTCGTGTGACCAAGGAGGATGCGGTGAAAGCGGTGCCTTCCATGGGGACACCAACCGGGGGCAATCGAAGCTCTTCGCGAAATAAAATGTCCATGCTGCGCAGAAAGGTAGCGGAGCGATTGGTGGAGGCTAAAAACACCACCGCCATGCTCACCACATTTAATGAGGTAGACATGTCACCTATATTCGAAATACGAAAAGAATACAAAGAGATCTTTAAAGAGAAGCACGGAGTGAGCTTAGGGTTTATGAGTTTCTTTACGCTTGCAGTGGTGCGGGCTTTAAACGAATTCCCTGCAGTGAACTCTATGATTGATGGCAAGGAAATGATCACCTATGACTTTGTGGACATTAGTATTGCCGTTTCCGGACCAAAAGGTCTCATGGTGCCCGTCATCAGAAATGCAGAGAACCTTTCTTTCAGAGGGGTGGAAGCAGAGGTGAAGCGTCTGGCGCTAAGGGCGAGAGACGGCCAGATTACTGTAGATGAAATGACCGGAGGAACCTTTACGATCTCTAATGGAGGTGTATTTGGCAGTATGTTATCCACACCAATCATTAACCCTCCGCAGAGTGGAATCCTGGGGATGCACAATATCGTAGAGCGCCCTGTGGCTGTTAATGGTAAGGTTGAAATACGTCCTGTAATGTACGTGGCTCTGTCTTATGATCACCGTATCATTGACGGTAAGGAGTCGGTTGGGTTCCTGGTAGCAGTGAAGGAAGCTTTGGAAAACCCCAAAGAACTGCTAATGGATAACGATGTAAAGAAAGCTCTGGAGTTATAAGTCTCAAATGCATACTTCATAAAATAAAA
This sequence comes from uncultured Winogradskyella sp., assembly GCA_963966315.1. GTDB lineage: Bacteria > Bacteroidota > Bacteroidia > Flavobacteriales > Flavobacteriaceae > Winogradskyella_A. The sequence goes on from CAWZYX010000134.1 coordinate 7,380, forward strand.
AGCGCAATTTGACCGAATTGCGCTTTTTTACTTCAGAGGATTTGAGTTTTAACTAACTAAATTAACTAATAAAACTAACAAAGATATTTATAGAGATAATCGATACCACTGAAGCAATAAGCATAATAACAAAGGCATCGAGCCGTTTTCTGTTTTCTTTGGATTCCATGCTTTAATTAATTGAAGCGCCGGACTTATCTCTAAGTCCGGCGCCTTATAAGAACTTAGATTTAGGGGGGATTAATTAATAGCAGGGTAAATGTCGCAAAAACAGCAGACAATTCCATGCGCTAAACTGCTTAATTTAAAAGAGTTATTAACGATTTTGGTAACAATTCACAATTGTTGGGTCGAGGGCGCTTTATATGGAAGGCTGTCCCAACTTCTCATCCTTAGGTAATTTGAGATAAAGGTATTTTTTTTCGTAATCGATAATAGCC
>CAWZYX010000135.1:0-7755 GCA_963966315.1 uncultured Winogradskyella sp.
ACAGCTCATTTGGTGAGGGGCATATAATGCCATTTATTAAATTAGATGAACTATCTAAATAGTAATTGTAGAGATTAGTCCAACTTCCCTGTTTATCATAAGGTAGAGGATATTGACTCACAAGTATTATTTCTTTTTTCAATGAGCTTTCAGGTCCACCCACAATTAATATTGTTTTATTGCCAGAGGATTAAGTCCTTTAATTCGAAGGTACCAATATTTAAAGGATTTTATCTTAAAAATGTGACTTCCTATTTTATTAAATATGGCATAGATAAAGAGTGATGTCTTACCAATTTGCTTAATTTGAGGTTCTGTCAATTCACAAACTTTTTCAGATTCGTTTTTCAACTTCTCATTCATCCAATTCTCATAAACGTTCCCCATGTGTTGAGCATAGGAAACTGTAGTGGCTAATCTCAAGTAGCCATACTTTCTACTCAAATTATCAAATCTACTCATACCTACTTGGCCCATTTTTACGTTTGTGTTTTTTAAATCTAGTTTGTATAGTAACTCACCGTTGTACGTTGCCACATAATGACCTGCGCCAATTACAACTTCTTTTCTATGAGATTTTAAAACCAAAAATTGCTCTAGTTGATACTTATTATAAAAGTCTTTATTACCGATACTATGGGCAAAGTCTTTTAAGTCTTGAGGATTTTTTATATCCTTAAAATACAAATCTTTATTCAATAAGCTTCTTAATAGTAAACCTTGATTATTATGTAAATAACTTTTTGACGATGGTGTAGGACAAACAACACCTACAGCACTAAAGGTCTCAAAAATTGAATAGGTCTCTTTTTGCCAGTGTGGGAGATACAAAACATCTGCATCAGCAAGCGTAATAAGTTTAAACTTATGTCCACTGATGCCCTTAAATAGGGCATTTATTTTTCCAACATTATCTAGAGAAATGAGCTCTTGTATTTGGTGTTGGAGTTTTAACTTCACCAAATACTCATAGACTATAGAAGAAGATCCGTTATCAATTACAGTTATATAGGTTCTGCTATGAATACTGGCTAACAAAGATTTTATGGACAGTTTTAGAATCTTAAAAGCATCTTTAAAATACCCCTCGTTATTTGGAATATATACCGGGATGATGACCTGATGGAAATAATTTGATTTAATGGAGGAGTCCTTCTTATTCGGGTGTATTCCTACTCGCATATAGTTTTAAATTTAACTAAGCACTAATCTTGGTATAAGGTCTCAATTTTTTGCCCTACAACCTTCCATTCATAGTTATTTTTAATTATCTCTAAGTTTATATGTCTTGCTCTTAAGAGTTGATCATTGTTTTTAAGTGCATATACAACCTTTTGAGCAATCTCCTCAATGCTTTCCGCATTATTGATAATTAAACCATTCTTACCATCTTCTATAACTTCTGAAATTGCACCACCTACTTCAGATTGTATTGGGTATGCACCCCTGGACATCGCTTCTAATAAGGTATTTGGTATACCATCAGACAAGCTATTTCCAATATAAATCAAAGTCTTGGTCATCAAACTTAGTACCTCACTATTGGTTAATTCGTGGCGGCCATAGAACTGAATAGGAAGGTCTTGTTCTTTTATAAACTTTATGACTTGATCGTGTGCTGCAAACACCACAATGGTATAGCCAACCAATTGAGAATATATAGAGATAAGCGACTTAAGTACATTGATTGCTCTACCAAATTTATGTTCATAACCCTTCACCAATATTATTGTTCTTTTCAGGTCCATATTTAAGTCACTTATCTCAATACCTCCACCACCTGGTATTGCATCTATAACTGGACCCCTATAGCCAAGTTCCAAAGCCAATTGATAATCCCGTTTACAATCAGCAACAAATAAATCAATACGTTTTAATACTTTGGAAATCTTATTTCGCCTTTTTTTATCTCTCGCATAGAAATACAAGTCACTTCCCCAGCAGGAATATATCCATTTTACCTTATGCTTTCTCATACCATTTAATATGGGATAGGTACAATGAAACATCTCAAAACTATGAATCAGATCAAAATTTACCTCCTTAACTATTTCCTGTAACTTCTCGGAAGCCGTTTTCTCTAGTAAAATTTGGATTTTTTGATAAGTAAACGGGTAATTCTTTTGAAGCCAGTATTCTCCTTTCATATACGGTAGCTTCCGCCTTTTCCAATCGGTAATTTGTCTTACCGATTGAAGATCTTTTTGAGCCCCTTTATTTAAAATATCAAACCAAAAAAGCTCATGACCGCTTGCTGACAAATGTTTTACCCATTTCTTAAAATGGATTGAGGGCATGGCGATCAATAGAATTCTTTTCCTTTTATCCATTACTTCAAGAGAAAATAGCCTCTACCAAATAATCTGTAGAAAGAATAACTAAAAAAAGTATATATTACTCCAATATAATTTCTATTAGCTGCCTTTTGGAAGACAAGTTCTCTGTAAAACCAATAATGTAATGGTTTATTCAATAAAAGTGATCTCTTTAAGAAATATAGAAATCTTTTTTCCAGATACTTCGCAAGCAGTTTACTTTTTCTTGGATACTTTTCTTTTAAAATTCTTATGTGTTTTCGTCTTGCATAGATTTCTGACTTGATTTGTTCAATATTTAATTTTTTTATTTCCTGCGATAAAGAATCTGGTCGTACGCGATAAAGAACAGTTGGCTCATATAAAAAAATCATATTGGGTTTTCTGTAGAGCAATCTCAAGTTGAAATCCCAGTCATCTAAATTCTGTATTTTGGGATCAAAAATGGGCTTATGACCTGTAAGAAAAGATCTGCTCCATAGACCTCCACTCGGGTAGTAACTTACCTTTCCAATTAAATAATCTTTTATCAAATTATCCGAATTGATTTTAGTTTTTTTAAACGGAATCATTTCAGGATGCTTAGCATAACTAATCGAACTTACGACAACATCAGTATTTGGCTTGATTAGATTTATCCTTTTGGTGAGACATTCTTTTAACATGATATCATCACCATCAAACCATAAAATCCAGTTTCCCTTACTTTTTTCAAATCCAAAATTTCTTGAGGCACTGGGACCATTTGTTAAATAATCAGGTTTTCTGTATAGACTGATTCTTAGGTCATTTTTACAGTAAGATTCAACAATTTCAATTGTTCTATCGGTAGATCCATCATCAACTAATATACATTCCCATAAATTAAAATCCTGTTGCAAAATACTATCAAGAGTAGCTTTAATATAAGGCTCCACATTATAAATTGGAATAATTATTGAAACCGTTATGTCGCTTGATCTATTTGTAGGCATAAATCAATCCAGTACTAGAATTAAATCTTCTATTTAGATAGTAAAAACTATTAGACTTAAGAATAGACTCTAATTGTACACTACCTAAATCGTGATATTCTATGAAAATCAAGGAGAACTTTGATAAGATTCCTGATTTATCGAGATTTTCAATTATTTTGTATTCCGCACCCTCGCAATCCATTTTTAAAACCAGATTCTTGGTACTGTAGTCCTTTATGATTTCACTTATAGTTGCTGAAGCGTTTTTGAGTTGAACTTTAACCCCAGTAGATTTCTCGAGTTTAAAGCTTTTACTCTTTTCACCCCTGACTCCAGTATTACCTTTTACATTTGGGTTGAACATAAATACGCACTCCTCATCCTTATTACTTAAGCCTACATTAAAAAATTCAATTTTGTTAATCAATTGAGGATTTAGTTCTAGATTTTTTCTTGCCTGTAAATATGTTGGAATAACTGGTTCAAAGCTAAATACTTTTTCTATAAAATCTGACTTTGCAAAATAAATTGCACTAAGCCCTATATTTCCGCCAACATCTATAACAACTGAAACATTAGGATTATAAAACTGATAATCCCCTCTAACAAAGACTTCATTCAAGATAATTATTTCTTCTATAGTCTCGATGTACAATCTGAACTGATCAAATTCAATTATAAATCCCGATCCCTCATCAACAATAACCAATTCAGGAAAACTTGAAGAAATGTCTTTTACCAACGGGAAACATCTAATTAACATACGATAGTTATCTCCATGATAAATTTTTGAGAGTTCATTAAACAACAGTTTATCTCGTTTAGCTGTATTTTCTATAGAGAAACCAATTTTTTTCAGAAGATTGTATAATTTCTTTTTTATCATTTTAAGAGCCTCTTTAAGGAATGAAAGGGTCGGAACAGATATTTAGCTAATTTATATTCATTAGAACTTTTGATGATTTCCTCTCTGCTTTTGTAATGAGCAATGAATTTAAATAAGCAATCTAGAGTTGAATCAAACTCTTTTATGTAAAGTTCAGAGTGTTTTTTAATTACATATTTGAAACTCGTTTCCCTATTTGTCCAATAGTATGTTTTATGTCTTGAGTTTGGTTTATTTCTGTAATTAAATAAATATTCGGGTATTACTCCACAGGTCCATCCTTGTTTCATTACATTCAAATTAAATTCCCAATCCTCAGGGCCATATATCATTTTTTCATCGAAACCACCTGCTTGTTCCCAGCATTCTCTTCTAAAAAGAGAATTTCCGCAGGCATTATTTTCAAACATAAAATTTTCAACGGTGCCTCCCTTAGGCTTATTAATAGGTTTTTTTATACCATTATCACTAAAGGTATTTATCCAACAAGTTACCATTCCCACATCTTTCTGGGTATTTAGAACATCAACAGCCTTCAACAAGAATGTGGGTTCAAAAGTATCGTCTGCATCGTGAGTGAGTATATAATCCCCTTTACTAGCCTCAATGCCTCGATTCCGAGCGACTGAAGGTCCCTGGTTCTTCTGAAAGATCACCTTTATATTTGGACCTTCTATGTCTTTCAAAACACATATTGTATCGAGATCAGATCCGTCATCAATTATTATGATTTCTTTATTGTTGTAATTTAAATTTAAAGCAGAGTTTAAAGCCTCTAAAATGTATCTTCCGTCATTAAAGCAAGGCATAATTATTGAAACGAGAGGTGAACTTTGGTTTTTCAATGATGCTTCTTAAAAATTTTTACTGCTAACAATACCCTTCTTGAGACTATTGATTATTGACTTTTTGATAAAATACCTTCTAAATATTGAAAATTGATAAACTCTTATTAAAAACCAAAAAGTTTTAGCTTTATTTTCCTGTATCGTTAACAATACTCTTCTTGACAACTTAAGATTCGCCGTATCCTTATTTTCACAGGCTTTCTCGTAAGTGTTAAATAATGTCTTAGCCAATACTAAAACCAACTCATTATCTTTTTGGTCTTTAGCTCTTTTTAAATTGGCTACTAAAATTTTAACTTTAGATTGAATAACCAATGGACTGTATTCGCGACCCAAAGCAGATTTTGATTGATCATGCAATCTGTAAATAAAAAGTGCACTTTTTGTAATGCAATACGAATTTTTCTGGACACCAAAAAAAAGTCTGCAAAAAAAGTCAGTTTCTTGACCTCTAACGATCGATGGATCAAAAAGGTCTTTGAATTCAAGAAAGTCCTTTCTAAAAATTACTGAGGGGGTTAAAATGTGAGATCTCCAAGTTGCCAAACTCTTGAATAAATTATCTTCCCATTTGATTGGAATCATTGATCGGTTCATCAAAGACTTATCTGCATAAAACCCTGTACCTATTACAAAATTTATGTTTTTACTAAACAATCGTATTCTGTCGGATAGATAATTGTCAAACATGATATCGTCGTCATCAAACCATTGAATATAGTCTCCTTGGGCCAATGAAAAGCCATAATTCCTGCATGCGCATGCCCCTTTCGGTAAATGAGCTGGACGCTTCACATACTTAAATCTCTCATCTTTCGAAATATAGTTGTTAACTATCTTTTCTGTATCATCGGTACTTCCATCATCGACAACTATACACTCCCAATTCTTATGGTTTTGAAATTTTACAGATTCTAGTGTTTCTAGTAGAAAATGCGATCTGTTATAGGTCGGGATTATTATTGAAACGAGTACCATGAATTTTTAGATTCGATAAGTTCATTCAAATTTTAGCCTAACCTTTTTATTATTTTCATAACTGTATCGCACTTTGGGAGCCACTATTTTCAATTGTTTTACTAATTTTTTTAGGTGATAATATTTCTCCAATTTCCCTGCAATCAATTTTTTAAACATACTCTTTCTCTTATTTTCAATGAAGAAATCCATTTCTTTAGATGATTCTTTACTTAGAATATTTGAAAATCTCAACTTAAATGACATTACTTCTTCTTCTAACAATCGGTTTTTGAAATAACGCTCTCGATTTGTATTACGCTGATCGCGATCGTGCTGAATAAAACAATGAGGGACTACTCCAATTTTAAAGTTGTGGTATTTAACACGTTGACAAAAATTCAGATCCTCTCCGTAGTGAAAAAACAAGGGATCAAACCCACCAACCTTTTCCAAACATTTTCTTGTAAGAAGCCAAGCAGCAGCATTTATAAAAGGTAATTCATAAATCACTTTAATCTTTCTTCCTAATATATAATCTGACAAAAGATCCTTATTAGCATTATAATTTAAATATCCTGAAAATGCCCTGTCTATAGTACTACCCGGACCATCTAAATGTATTGGACTGACAATTCCATAATCTGGATATTTCAACGAAGTTGAAATGAGCTCCTCTAATGCCCCATCATTTAGGTAGGCATCCTGATTTAGTAAAAACACAAAATCAGCTCCTTTTTTTAAAGCATATTTAATACCGATATTATTAGCCTGACCAAAACCAAGATTTTCCATCTGCTCTAACAATATCACATTTGGAAACCGTTCTTTTATAAATGAACAGGTCCCATCAGAGGATGCGTTGTCAACCACTATCACTTCATGTGAAAAACAGGATTCAAGGCAGCGCTCAATCCACTGCATGCCATTGTAGGTAACTATAATTATAAAAAGTCTACTATTTTCTTTCACAAAGCAATATGTGCTGAAAAACAAAAACTCTTGGATAAAACTTCTTCAAGATATTATACGGAAATTTAAACCTTGAACCGATTGCATCTCTTGATCTAAATTTTGGTTGATACTTAACCACCTTTAAACCTGCACGATCAATCAACTCGTAAACATTCTCCCTTGTAAACCATCTAAGGTGCGTTTTATCAAAAATTCCACGTTCATTTAGTGGCCATCTATGTTTTAAATAAACTTGTATAAAAAGTTCAATATGCTCTACATTAGGCACTGATATTATAATCTTACCATTTTTGTTTAATTTTTTAACAAAAAATTTTAGTGTTTCAAGAGGATCATAAAGATGTTCTAAAACATCACCAAAGATAATATAGTCATATGAGATAAGTTTAGATTCAATTCTATTCAAAAAAACTTTTGAATTCAAATCTCCTTGATAAACATTAGTTAAATTTTTTTTGGCTATAGAAGCCATTTCTTCATTAAATTCAACACCATCAACATGGTCAGCCAAACCTATTTGAATTAGTTTACTACCATTAACACCCGTTGAACAACCAACGTCTAAAATTTGAGAATTTCGACCATTAATCAAACTAATTAAGTCACTTCTTAAACCAATATAAGATGCATTAAATGAACCCATAATTAATAATCTATTTCTTGATCTTTGAATAAAATTCAATATTTCCCCATGATTGAAACCATTTTTGGCTATGGTCAGCTTCAGGATCTGATATGGTAAATCCAATTGCTTCATATGCTTGATCTAAGGTTTTAAGATTTGACTCTAAAAACTGTCTCTTATACACATCTCCGAG
>CAWZYX010000136.1:0-7748 GCA_963966315.1 uncultured Winogradskyella sp.
AGGCCATGACCGCCGGCTTAGAGCTCTCTCAACTGGAAGGCATCATCCCGGCCATTGAAACCTCTCATGCCCTGGCCGTTTTCGATCATAAGAAGTTTCGCCCCGATGATCTCATTGTGGTAAATTTATCAGGTAGAGGAGATAAAGACCTTCAAAACTATATCGACTATTTTGGGCTTTAAGTCCATTGCTGGAACTATTTCAGCATCAATTAAATAATAATTGAACCAAGATACTTCTGAAACAATTTCAGGATTGAAGCATGAATAGAATTAATCAAAAATTAAAGGAGGATAAAAAACTCCTGTCCATTTACTTTACGGCGGGTTATCCCAAATTGGAGGATACAGGAGAAATCATTGAATGCCTGGAAAAGAGCGGAGTGGACATGATCGAGATCGGTTTACCCTTCAGTGATCCCCTGGCCGATGGTCCAACCATACAGGACAGTTCTACACAAGCCTTAAAAAATGGCATGTCCACTGAAAAGCTTTTTGATCAAATTAAATCCATTCGCCAAAAGGTTTCCATTCCCTTGATCATTATGGGGTACTTCAATCCTATTATGCAATATGGTGTTGAAGCCTTCTGTAAAAAATGCCAGGAAACGGGAATCGATGGTCTTATTATACCCGATCTTCCTGTTGATGTATATCATGAAGAATACAAATCTATATTCGACTCCCATGGATTGATCAATGTCTTTCTGATTACCCCGCAGACCTCAGAAGAACGAATTAGATACATCGATTCAGTGTCAGATGGGTTCATTTATATGGTTAGCTCGGCAAGTACTACCGGAGCTAAATCGGGTTTTGGAGAAGGACAAACTGACTATTTTCAGCGGATTGAACAAATGAATCTCAAAAATCCCCAGATCGTTGGATTTGGCATATCGAATAACCATACCTTTCAGCAGGCTACTGCGCATGCCAAAGGAGCAATCATAGGCAGCGCCTTTATCAAACACCTTGGACAAAACGGTAAAGAAGGCATTGCAGAATTTGTAGATAATATACTAACCAATGCAACTTCTTAAAGACTGGCGTATCATCGTTTTACTCTGCATTACACTTGGGTTGGCACCTTACAGTCCCGAACCACACATCGTTGGGAAGATCAGATGGATTGCAGGAGGAGCCAAAGGAATGCAGTTACAAGATTATTTTGATGTGGTATTGCATGGATTTCCGTTTGTTTTGCTCGTTATTTATCTTATCAGATTAATGAAACCTCATCAGGAAAATCCAAACGACCAATCGTCATAGATCATCGTATGAACCCTTATTCTAGGCAGAAATGGTAAATCTTCTTGGATCCATTGGAAAAGTTATTTTTTCGACTTAAACCTATACCAAACTATCTACTTTTAACATTTTGTAACCAGGCTTTTATTATTCATTCCCACTGCAATCTGATCTCCCCATCATCTCATATTATTTTTTTTATTTACATTTAATAAACCTAATTAATTAACCTTTATAAAATTACTGGATATGAAAAAATTTATTTTGGGACTTATGTTCCTTGCATCGGTTTCGCTGTCCGCTCAGGAACTTGGGTTACGCTTTGGTAATGTACCTGTGAGCGGTGAATCGAACAATGTGGCGATAGATGGTATTTTCTCTTTAGGAGAATTTAGCAGAATTCATGCCGACGTTTCTTTTGGTGATGGCGTTGGAATTGACGCCTTATGGGACTTTTTGTACCGCCCTCTAGGTGGAGAAGCCTTAAATTGGTATGTGGGTGCAGGACCGAGTATCTTCATCGGAAACGATTTTTGGTTTGGGGTCTCCGGTGAAATAGGTTTAGAATACGCTTTTAATGGAGCTCCTATAGTGATTGGATTAGACTACAGACCTACCTTATGGTTCATTGATGATTTTGGGTTCGAATGGGGCGGTTTTGGCTTTAATGTCAGATACCGATTCAACTAAAAACAACAAAAGGCCTGAACCAAAATTCAGGCTTTTTCATTGCAGCCATTGCTGATACTGTTCTTTTCTGAATTCGAAAGTACTAAAATCAGGGTCTTTAACTTTTCGCTGTTTATACGAGGCCATCGCTCCAATGGCACGGTTAGCGGATCCCGAGGGTGCCGTTAGTGAAACGGTAGTGACCATTCGTGACCCATCGGGTAGCTCAAACCTATGGATCCTGGGAATATCGCCCAACACGCTTTGCAGCTTCACCCCGTACTGCTTTAAATGCCTTCTGAACAAAAACTCAGGTCCGTTCCTACTATTCCCACCAGTAAACAAGACCGTTTCAATACTCTTATACTTCATCAGGTAACCAACAACATCGCGTAATACAATATCTTTCATTCCAAGATCGGAAGCATCGACCTTATCACGCTTGCAGGTGGCCACGATATCGCAAATTCCTATACCCTTTTCCTTCAGAAATCTTTTGCGCTGGTCAATGGCTTCCTGAGTAGATTGATAGATCAGATCCAGATGAAAAATACTGTCAATAATGGGCCACAGCAACCCATCTCTACTGCCATAACAAAAATGTACATCCTTGTCCTTTAAATGGTTAAGACTAAATCGCGGTGGTGGTAAGGTACCGACAATAAGCTTGGTTAAACCCTTAGGAAAATAGGGTTCATAAGGATGACGGTGCTCAAACATTAGCGAGTGAACACCAGTTCGAACTCAGAGGACAACGATTCTGTATATCTGTAATTATCAGTATTAAATGCCTTGATATCTGCAATAGTTTCAGCTCCCGTATCAATGATGTGTCTGGCCATAAGACCCCTGGCATATTTAGCAAAAAAACCAATGGTCTTGTACTTTCCATCCTTTAATTCTTTAAATGAGATGTTATACACCGGAACTTTCAAGGATTTTTTGTCTATGGCCTTGAAATATTCATTGCTAGCCAGGTTGATGAACAGTTCATCATCTTTAAGCTCCTCATTGAGCTCATTCGTAAGTTTTTGCTTCCAGAACGCATAGAGGTTTTTATGTTTCCCGATGTTCATTTTAGTACCCATTTCCAGTCGATAGGGTTGGATCAGATCAAGAGGCCTGAGAAGACCGTAGAGACCGGAAAGAATGCGAACTGTTTGCTGGGCAAACTCTAATTTAGATTCATCGATCGTATAAGCATCCAATCCGCGATACACGTCGCCATCGAAAGCATACATGGCAGGTCTGGAATTATCCATGGTGAATGGAAGTGACCAGTCCTGATTGCGTTCATAATTCAACTGTCCAAGTGCATCTGAGATGCTCATGAGCTTTGATAAGCCTTTGGCAGATTTCTTTTTAAGGAGTTTATTAATTCGCTCTGCTTCGGATAGAAAAACAGAGTCAGTGTGTTGCTCCACAGGCAACGCCGTTTCGAAATCAAGAGATTTTGCCGGAGATAAAACAAGTTTCATATAATCTTTTGCTTTATAGCGAAAATACAACCTGTAGAAGGAAAATAAAACAGCAGACAAAAGTATTAAACTATCATACCATTATCAGTCTTTATGTTTGGCATAGGATCGCCACTTCTCAATACCAGCAGCAAAATCCTCCGGGAGTTCAGAGGTAAAACGCATAAAATCACCAGTCGAAGGATGTCTGAAGCCAAGGGTCTTTGCATGCAAGGCCTGCCTGGGCAGTATTTTAAAACAATTATCTACAAACTGCCTGTACTTCGAAAAGCTGGTACCTTTTAAGATCTGGTCACCACCATAACGTTCATCGTTAAAAAGCGTATGACCAATGTGTTTCATATGAACTCTGATTTGGTGGGTTCTTCCAGTCTCCAAACGACACTCAACCAGAGTCACATAGGTAAAGCGTTCCAATACTTTGAAATGCGTGACCGCCGGTTTACCTTTATGTACCTCATCACCGGTGTACACCGTATTTTGAAGACGGTTTTTGGGATGCCTTCCTATGTGGCCTTCAATAGTACCTTCCTCTTCATCAATATTACCCCATACCAGGGCAAGGTAAGAACGTTCAGAAGACTTGTCGGCAAATTGCTGCGATAAATCAGCCATTGCATTATCGGTCTTAGCCACCACCAGGAGGCCACTCGTATCCTTATCAATTCGATGAACTAAACCCGGTCGGTCACTGGAATTCCTGGGAAGGTTTTCGAAGTGATGGATCAAGCCGTTTATCAATGTACCCGAATAGTTACCGTGCCCGGGGTGTACCACCATACCCGCAGGTTTGTTGACTACAACAAGATCGTCATCTTCGTATACAATGTTTAATTCCATTGGTTCAGCCACAAGAAGATACTCGTGCGGAGGATGCTCAAATTTCACCGAAATTTCATCGAGAGGCTTAACTTTATAGTTAGCCTTTACTGGGGTGTCATTCACAAAAATATTGCCTGCCTTGGCCGCCGCCTGAATTTTTGTTCTGGTGGCATTTTCAACAAAGTTCATTAAGTACTTGTCAATCCTCAGAGGTTGCTGCCCTTTATCCACTAAGAAGGAATAATGCTCAAAAAGCGCATCCTGATCGTTATCAATAAGGTCCTCGCTCATCTCAATTTGACGATCTTCGTTTGCCATTTCCTACATCTAAATCGACAACTGAGGTCAGTGGCAGAAGGTCTCCTGCTTCCAATGGTTTCCCCTTGTGGTACATCTTCAATACAACATCTTTCCCTATATAGTCTTTGTAGGTTAGATCGCCTACTTTTAATCCAATGGCTTCCAGAGTAGGTTTGGCCTGTCGCAGGGTTCTCATTTCAATGTCCGGGATGGCCACCTTGCGATAACCTGAAGGATTGTAGGTAATGTATATTTTTCTGTTTTCTTTAACCTTTGATCCAGCCTTGGGGTTTTGTTCAATAACTGAATATTTGGGGTAGTTTGGGTTGTAATTAGATGAATCCTGAACCTGCATTACCAAATCCTTATCGCGCAATTCAATTTCTACAGTTTCCAAAGACTTCCCCTTAAGATCAGGGACCACAATAAACTCCCCATGGTTGGTAGTGGCATCCAACCAGCGTAGTAAAAAGAAGCATAACACTACAATGGCCAGGAGGGCAAGGGCCAACTGTTTGAAAAAGGTCTTACTAATAAGAAACTTAACAATACTCATATCTGAAACAAAACTAATGAAATTAGAAGCTATTCAAAACAAATAAACAACTTAAGATAGATACGTTGGTATTTGCCAAAATTGATTTCACAGCAAGCAAATTTATAATACATTTACGGAGAATAGAGCATCACTTTATGAAAACCATCGCTATTATTATGGGAGGTTACTCCAGTGAGTATGAGATCTCGTTAAAAAGTGGACAGGTTGTTTACGAACAGCTGAACAGAGAGATCTATCGGCCTTTCCGAGTTCATATATTTCAGCACAAATGGGTTGTTCTGGATGAGGACAACGAGGAGCACCCGGTAAATAAGGACGACTTTTCAACCCAAATCAACGGTGAGGTCATTCGCTTTGATTGTGTTTTTAATGCCATTCACGGAGCCCCGGGAGAGGACGGATATATGCCGGGGTATTTAGAATTGCTAAATATCCCTCATACGAGCGCCTCGATGTACCAGTCAGCACTTACCTTTAATAAGCGAGACCTTCTGGCCGTCCTGAAACCTCACGGTATTAAATCGGCAGACAACTACTACATGAACAAGGGAGAACAGATTAATGAGCAGGCTATTGTTAGCGCTGTTGGATTACCTTGCTTTGTTAAGGCCAATAAAGCAGGAAGCTCATTTGGTGTTTTTAAGGTGTACAAATCCGAAGAACTCCAGTCAGCAATAACAGCAGCCTTTGAGGAAGATGACGAACTGATCATTGAAGCATTTCTGCAAGGTACCGAAGTATCAGTTGGTGTGGTCAACTTTAAGGGAATAGTTACCGTACTACCGATCACTGAGATTGTTTCTGACAATGATTTTTTTGACTACAAAGCCAAGTATCTGGGCCAGTCAGAAGAGATCACCCCGGCCAGGATTTCAGAGGAGTGGACCACTATGGTATCGAATATTGCGCACAGAATTTACACAGTGCTGGGCTTAACCGGTTTTTCAAGAAGTGAGTTCATTTTTAAGGACGGACATCCGTATTTACTGGAGGTCAATACTGTTCCGGGGTTAACTAAAGAAAGTATTTTACCTCAACAAGCGCTTGCAGCTGGTATCAGTCTTTCTGAGTTGTTTGAAAACGCAATTGAGCAGGCCTTGGCAAAAATATAGTTATCTTTGGTGACTGAACATTTATTGAAATTTTATGCGTCGCGCCTTATTTCCAGGATCATTCGACCCTATTACCCTCGGACATTACGACATCATTAAACGAGGTGTTAAGCTTTTTGATGAGGTGGTGGTTGCCATCGGTATCAATGCAGAAAAATCCTATATGTTCTCTGTTGAACAGCGTAAAGCATTCATTCAGGAATCCTTTAAAGATGAGCCCAGGGTTAAAGTGGTGACCTATCAGGGCCTAACTGTAGATTTTTGTAAACAAATAAATGCGGAATTCATTTTGCGCGGATTAAGAAATCCTGCCGACTTTGAATTTGAAAAGGCAATTGCTCATACCAACCGAAAAATGTCTAAAATTGAAACCGTATTTCTGTTGACTGCCGCAAGAACCTCCTATATTTCTTCATCTATAGTGAGGGATGTGATTAGAAATGGTGGTAACTACTCTATTTTGGTTCCTGAAAGTGTAGTGGTCAAATAATGTAAAAAGCAACCGAGTTCGAACTCTAATACTGCATAAAAAAAGCATCAGAAGAACATAAAATTACTGCCGATGCTTTTTATAAAAAATGATTAATAGCTTTGTAAAAATACAGCAAATTTGTTGGAACTAATCGCGTTCTGATGCTTTCTCGATAAATGGTTCAAATTTACTGTTGAAGCTCTCATTTTCCCAAAAAGCCGTATCAACTTCTTATTTTTAAAATCCTAGACCTCAGGTCATTTCTCGTCCTTTCCAATTTGGTTTTAAATTGTTGATACTCCTCAGAAGTAGTATTTAAGGGTATGTGGGCCTCTCCTTTTCGCAGGGCCATCAATTGTCTGTAGATATCCTGGCTGTCCGAATCTACCCATGTCGCCAGAAGATGGTCCCAGATATAATCCACTGCCTGATCAGACGGGTGTATCATGTCTTCCTTAAAAAAACGGTAATCTCTCAAATCGTCCATGACCAGCTCATAAGCGGGAAAATAATAACAGTTTTTCTGTTCTTGAACCAGCTCATGGGTCGCAGCAATAAGATGCGCCTTGCTTCGGTTGTTTTCTGCAAAACCGTCCTTTAAATGTCGCACGGGAGACACGGTCATAATAAAAATTGCCTCGGGGTTGATTTGAGAAACAAGACTTACAATGGCCTCTAGTGCATTTCTTACCACCTCCACAGACAGTAATTCCTTTATAAATTCCTTCTGGGGAATCTTATGGCAATTTGCCACTATACGATCGGTCGAGATGTGTCGGTATACCCATGCTGTTCCCAGAGTCAAAAAAACGTGGCTTGCCTCTTCCAAGGCTTTATTGGTATCCGTCAATGCCCTGTTTAACTCCAACAAAACTACATCCTCTTCCACATCATTAAACTTTGAGTGTGCTTCCAAAGAACCGTAGAGGCCGTTCTGACAGAAAAGATCTTCTTTTACAAAATACTCTTTATTTAGGGCCCGAGTTATAAAGCTCTCGATAGCGACCGGATTAAAAATAACACCGGGAGGATTGGTGGTGGATTGAAATTCAAATGTTTCAAATTTAGCCCCAATATTATCCGAAAAAC
>CAWZYX010000137.1:0-7740 GCA_963966315.1 uncultured Winogradskyella sp.
CCAGAATGCTGCTTTTTCAGAGTTGGCATTGTTGTAATAACAGTCGCCTAACCGTGAAAGGACATACACACTGCTATCTCCTTTTTCAACAACTTCTTCGTAGAGTTCAATAGCCTTAGCATAGCCAAAGTTATCGTAGAACTTATCCGCTAGCTTCTTCTGTGCAAAGACAGCAGAACCGCTTAAAATGAAAAGTAAAAATAATAATCTTGTTCTCATGACCATTTGCTTTTAGAAGTATCTAGGGGATTTAATTCGTTTGCTTTTAAAGACTTCGAACATTAGTAGGAATTCATGGGTGCCACTGGTGTAATTGCTAATTTCTGACAGCGGATATTCATAGGCATAACCAATTCGTAATTGTTTCGAGACCTGAAAATCCACAATTCCTCCAATGGATTCTGCATTATTGTTGATTCTGTAGCCTGCACCTGCCCAGAATTTTTCATAGAACAAAAAGTTTGCTGTTAGATCCAGTGAAGGCGCAGCTCCGTTAGTTGCCTTCACCAGAAAGGCAGGTTTTAGCTTTGTGTTTTGACTCAGGTCAAAGACGGCACCTCCTGTAAAATAGTAACTAACACGCTCTACAGCAGCATAGTCCTGGTTATCGCCTTCGCCTTTGTTGTAGTCTGTATTAAGCAGGCGAGGAGCAGATAATCCAAGATACCATCTGTTGGAATGCCAGTAAAGACCGGCACCAATGTTCGGGCTCCAGCGATTAGACACATCATTAAAGAAAGGATCTTCAATGATACTTGGATCGTTAAGTAACTCCGGATCCAGATTATAGTGCGTCGCCCCGGCTTTTGCCCCGAAGGCTAGTTTGGTATTCTCTCCTGTTTGAATGGTATAGGAGAAGTCTGCATACAGATAAGAGAAATTTTCGTACCCAAGTTGATCATTTATAAATGAAAACCCTAAACCGATCTTTTCATTTCTCAGTGGTGAGTGAATGGACAGGGTCTGTGTTTCAGGCGCACCATCCAAGCCAACCCATTGGCTACGGTGCAATCCTACAATACTCAAAGTCTCTCTACTTCCTGCATAGGCAGGGTTAATAGAAATGGTATTGTACATATACTGGGTGAACTGAGGGAGCTGTTGCGCCATGGAGTGGGCACCTGCCATCAGCAGTATAACGAGACTTAAATTTCTAAACAGTTTCATAGGTCAAGGTTATTTGTTTGTAGCAACGTAGACAGGTCCGGCAAAAGGATCTAATCCACTGTTTCTAAGATTAACAACATAATAATAGGTACCGGTGGGTACAGTGTCTGAACCACCGACAGTTGAACCGATGTTCTGACCATTCCAGTCGTTTTGATAGTCGGTAGACTTATAAACTCGGGATCCCCAACGGTTATAAATTTCTACTTCGATCACAAAACCACAATCTTCAATACCTCCAACTGTGAAAAAGTCGTTGAACCCATCACTATTCGCAGTAACAGCTTTAGAAATTTCCACATCTTCGGCACCACAAGACAACACTTCACAGTTTTCGACGAATATGCCAAGATTCGTATTGATGGAGCAACTTCCACCCAATTCAGTATAGTTGAATATGTACTGCGTATCCTCTTCTATGCTACTGGTATTAAATGTACTTCCTACCAGTAAGGAGGCATCGCCTTGTACAACTACCCATTCACCAGTACCCTGGTAATCTCCGGTCAAGAAACTGAAGAGATCGTAAGGTCCTTCGGTATTACACACTCTACTGTCAAAGGCTCCGGCAGTGCTATCATTGCTAACGTTTATTGTTTGAGTAAACACTGCTTCATTACCACAAGTATCTGTAACCGTCCAGGTCCTGATGATCTGGTAATCTTCAAAATCAGGCATTTGGTTGTTTTCCTCGGTAAAGGTGACATCCATTACATCGGCACATGCATCTTCAAATTGTAACTCAGGTACCTCTGGAATGGCATTACACTCCACCTCAATAAGTTCCTCAAACTCTCCAACGATCTCTGGCGCAGTTGTATCAATAACTGTAACTATTTGAGTATGACTTGCCGTATTGCCACAGGCATCCGTTGCAATCCATGTTCTTTCAAGTAGAAACTCTCCTGCACAACTTCCTGGGGTGGAAACTTCATTAAAACTCACAATGGCTTCACTACAATTATCAATTGCTGTGATGACCTCTGCATCTGTCAACTCAGAACATTCAACGGTTACGTCCTCAGGCAGGTCGTCCTGAAATTCTGGAGCGGTAGTGTCTGAAACATTGATGGTTTGCGTGTGAACTGTTGTATTTCCACAGGCATCTGTAGCCGTCCAGGTTCTAAGTATACTATACTCTGTACATTCGCCAATATTTGGAGGGCTATCCGTTCCGCAACCCGATGCCATATCTCCATTGTCCAGATTGAATGGTTCTCCATTAAAGAATACCGGTAGTGATCCCACAGACTGTGCATTTTCATCAATGATCTCAAAGGATGTTGATCCATTATAGGATAAGTAGAAGTTACCATCTTCTGTAAGGGCCATACCACTTACATTAGTAGGAATTGAACCAATTAAGCTAGCTTGGCCGTTCTCAATTAAATAAAGATCGTGACCAGACCTTGTCGCCAGGTATAACTGTCCATTTCTAAATTCCAGATCTGCACCATTTACAGGCACGTCTGAAGCAATGGTCGTATACGATCCTGTGGCAGGATCTACCTCAACAATTCGATCTTGATTTGAAGATCCCAAGTACAGTTTACCGTTGTAATAAGCACCACTATTGATACTGCTTAGTCCTTCATCCAATTGAATAAATCCAAGTGAATTTCCAGTTGCGGGATCAATACGTTCTACAGACTGTCCAGAACTTAGCAAGCCGTATATAATGTTATTCTCTCCATCGTAGGCGAGATGTGCACTATAATTTCTTGTAGTTAACAACTCTAAATTGGCAGCTCCATTCTCTACTACGAATTTGTAAAACTGCGAACCATTTTCAGAACGAACGTAGTAAGCTCTGTAGGTACATTCTTCCTGTAGATCATTGCCTTCCAAGTCTTCAGTAATAATCTCTTCTTCGAAGCTTACCTGTGCCTCACCACAATTGTCCGTTGCCGTTAGTACTTCAGCCTCAGGGATATCTTCACACTCTACATCTAGATCTCCCGGCAGAGCTTCAACAAACTCCGGAGCAGTTGCGTCAATTACTTCAATATTCTGAACTAATGTGGTTGTATTTCCACAGCTATCAGAAGCCGTCCACGTTCTTACAAGAGTAAAGCTGTTGTCACATGAGCCCTCTATTTGTTCCTCACTGAACGAAATACTTGCTTCTCCACAGTTATCTGTTGCGGTCAGTTCAAGAGGTTCCGGGATTTCGTCACATTCGACGCTGAGATCCTCAGGGAAACAAACCTGACCTTCATCAGAATCCGAAACAATTGTAATTTCATCTATCAGGTTTCCAATGGAATTTGTAGATCCTGAAAGAGCCTGAAAAAGGATGACTGTAGTAGTTTGACCTTCAGGAACAGTATAAATAAGGGTGTTTTCCTTCCAATCTTCTTCTGCAGATACTGAATAATCTGCTATGGTTACTAACTCAGAAAGGTTAGAGCCCATGAAGAGTCTCATATCGTCTGTCTGACTTGATCCAGGTCTCTTTTTATGGTAGAACTTGATAGTAAGCGTACTACCAGGTACTGTTTCGAAGTTCTGATACAGATCATCCAGATTACGTCCATTGAGTTCAAAATGATAATTCCCGCTGTAAGAGACTACACCGTTGATCTGACCAGAACGCTGAATCTCTATGGTTCCGTGATCTGCCGTAGTGCTCCATCCTTCCACTTGATCCTGTGGAAGCTGCTGGAATCCTTGGTCAAACTCATTGGATTCAAACAATCCATTAGTGATCAAATTTCTACACGACTCATCATCAATACTTTCAAATACGGGAGGTGTGGTGTCTTGCACGCTAATAACCTGTGTGTGCTCCACACTGTTGCCGCATGCATCGGTAGCGGTCCACTGGCGAGTAATGATCTCTTCTCCCTCACAACTACCTGCTTGAGAGCTTTCTTCGAAAATCACAGTTACCTCACCGCAGTTATCGGTTGCAGTTAATTCTTCAGCTTCAGGAATGGCATCGCATTCGACACTAATATCAACAGGTAAGTCTCCAACAAACTCTGGTGCAGTTTCATCTTTAATAGCGATCGTTTGTTCGTATCTGGAAGCATTACCACAAGCATCTACAAAGCTCCATATCCTGCTGATTACATAATCATTATCACATTCACCCGGGACAATAGTGTCCTCAAATTCACCAACGATCTCACCGTCACAATTATCTATGGCAACATAGGACAATTCAATATCTTCATTGCATTCCAAGGTGATAATACTTGGTATTTCTTCTTCTAATACAGGCGCTTCAGTATCCTGTACTGTTATGTTTTGCGTGTGGATTGTGGTATTGTCGCAAAGATCTGTTGCCGTCCAGGTTCTGACGATCACATAATTGTTCGGACAATCTCCTTCTTCAATCACTTCACTGAAGTCAACAGTTGCCTCGCCGCAATTGTCAGTAGCTGTTAGCTGAATGGGATCGGGTATATCGTTACATTCAACCGATATGTCTGCTGGCAACTCCTCATTAAACTCTGGGGCCGTTTCGTCTTTGATGACAATGGTCTGATCAAACCTTGAGGCATTACCACAGGAATCCTGAAAAGTCCATGTTCTGTTGATAACAAAGTCATTTTCACAGTCGCCAGGAACAATAACATCCTCTGAAACTCCTATTATCTCTCCATCACAGTTATCCAGAGCAGTGTATGATAATTCAATCTCTTCATTACATTCCAGGCTAATAATTGGTGGAATACCATCAATCACCGGGGCTTTATCATCAATAACAGTAATGATTTGCTCAACTGCACTACTGTTGCCGCAGGCATCTGTAAAGGACCAGGTTCTGAATATGGTGTATTCATTTGGACAATCTCCATTTACGATACGATCGGTAGGAACTCCACTTATGAGACCGTTACAATTGTCAATTGCTGTGTACTCAGGGGTTCCGGAAGCACCATCGCATACGACGGTGGGATCATTTTCGTTTGTAGATGCAGTCCCATGCTGTCCACCATCCCAGAATAAAGAGACGCCGGCAATAGCACTGCCATAATTAAAGAACAATTCTGTATTTGCACTCAATTGTGGTATTTCAAACAAAACGGTTGATCCTACCCGCACAACAACATTGGTAATGGGTACATCTTGTTCATTTCTAATTCTAAACTTATATCCAACCAAATCACCATTTTCTTCGATGATCTTACTTATAAAGGTGATCCGTGCAGAATTGCCTCCACCATTATAAGGTTGGGTTACTATATTACGACTACAAAAAGGATTTACATCTCCTGTGCCATCAAGCTCTTCACAGCTCAATGTGATCTCAGTCGGAATCTCCTGAGGTACTGGAGGAGTAAGGTCTTGAATACGTATGATTTGAGATGCAGATACTGTATTACCACAATTATCAGTTGCTGTAAAGTTTCGCTGCACCACCAGTGGGCACGAAGTATCAAGAATTACATCGGTGTAAACGATACTGACTAAGTCCTGAGGGCTGTAGTTGTACTCAGAATTCAAGTCAAAAGTGCTAATGATATTTTCTGAAATATTTGGTGAAAAATCAAAAACAGCATTTCCTTGATTAATATCTCCCGGTTCACATCCTTCTAAAACGATCTCAGTAGGTACTTCAAGTTCAGGTTGATTTACACTTACCACTGTGGGGTCATTAACCGCAGCTGTGGCCGGATCATTGGAGAAAACAGGTTCATCAAAATTGTTTAAACCAATAATTGCCTGATTTGACACTTCATTCTCAAGAAAGTCACAATTGATGAGAACATCCAGTTTGAACGAAGAAATCCCTGCTGAGAGGTTAGAAATTGAAAAATCAGCAATTTGCTGCTGGTTGGATGATCCATTGATGATCATACCTCCGGTAATATCGTAGGGGTCTGAAGTAAAGGTCAGCCCCTGAGGCAGTTCATCTCTAAACACCAGGTCATTGATTTGC
This sequence comes from uncultured Winogradskyella sp., assembly GCA_963966315.1. Taxonomy (GTDB): domain Bacteria; phylum Bacteroidota; class Bacteroidia; order Flavobacteriales; family Flavobacteriaceae; genus Winogradskyella_A. Next base: position 6,059 of record CAWZYX010000137.1, read on the forward strand.
CTTGTGGTTCGATTGAATATGGTGAAGGTGTAAGTTACTGAATCTCCTGTTGAGATGGCCGATACAGAAGCGGCTTTATCAATGCTAATGGTGAACGGACAAGAAGCACCGTCGTTTGTTGATACGGTATAACTTGTTGTAATAGGTGTAATGGCACCTGTTGTAAGGTTGAAACTAACAAGTGATTCTTGCGAATTACCCTGAGGACCAATGGTTGTATTGTCTCCATATCCGATAAGCTGACCGTTTGGTAAAAAGTACAATGCTCCGAAAATACTGTAATCACTGGTGTTTGGAGCCGGACCAACGACATTTGCCGTGGTGGTACTTATATCAATGGTGTTGAGTTGTCTCCTGACCTGGTCAAACCCATAAAACAATCCGTTATCCGGATTAATGGCCAAATCTGAAGCCACAAAGTCAACGTCCATTATCAAGTCTGAGTTTAGAGAATTAAGGTCTACTCTAAATACTTTCTTAGAACTACCGGATACGTAATAATTACCGTTAATGTCAAATACACCTGCCTGGTTGTTACCACTAATGTCCCCTGTTATGTTGCCAAGATAGGAAACATTTCCACTGGCATTCATGCGATACAGCTGATAAGGTGAGCGCGCATTGATAAAATAGAAGTGTCGGTCGATAGGGTTAACTCCCAGAGAATTAACGTTTACCGATTGAGGCACGGCAAGGTCGCCGGGTCCATCCGATACAGATAGGTTGGCAATAAAATTAAATTGCCCGTTTATGGGGTTGACCCGGAATAATATGAAATCATTCTGGGAACCAATACCCGGTTGTGGATTCTGCAGCCTTATGGTTTGATAGTATGCACCCAGGTCGCAATCTACAAGTTCATCATTATTTTGTGACCAGCTACAAAATGACAATAACAACATTAAGGTCAAGCTGAGCTTAAGTTGAAGTGTTCTAAAGTTTGAAGCATTTTTCATAGAACCAATTGATTTAAAAACGTCATATCAGAATAGGTGATCCTTTTCTTTTACTTCGTCGTGCTTAAAGTGATATTGTTTATTATCCAGCTCATAAAGAGCTCGTTGTAATTAAAATTCAGGAGGGATTCCGGGCTTTTTAGAGCGCCTTCAATGGATTTGTTAAGTTGTTTTCGACTTGGGGTCATTTCCACTAACTTTACAGCAAAGCAATAGCATAAACCCCTATGAATCAAATTTATGTGTCATGGGGTTAAAAAAATCGTTAAAACGGATGAATACATCATTTAATCGATAAAAAATACATTTAAACGAGACTTTATGAAGGAGATCATTCTTATAAGACATGCCAAATCCTCTTGGGAATACCATGTAGACGACATTGAGCGGCCCTTAAAGAAAAGAGGCTATAAAGACATTGAGCTAGTAGCCAGAGCATTTTTAGATCATCATATCCTACCAGACGCCATATTTTGCAGTCCTGCAAGGAGGGCCAAACTGACGGCTGATTCGTTTATTGAGATCACTAAAAATAACGCTATACCCTTTAGAATTGAGAATGAACTTTATGATTTCTCAGGGACTAGCGTGGTTAAATTCATTAAATCCTTGCCCGATAAATACAAGAGAATCATAATTTTTGGTCATAATCACGCCTTTACCTCTATTTCAAATATCTTTGGTGACCGTTCAATTGAGAATGTGCCAACTGCCGGTTTGGTATAC
>CAWZYX010000138.1:0-7640 GCA_963966315.1 uncultured Winogradskyella sp.
CCGTCGGTCATCCTTCCCTCGCCTGCCTGCCGCAGGCAGGGAATGACATAACGATTGTCATTGCCCGCCTTGACCGAAGCAAGTCGAGGCAGGCGAGCACGAGGGACGAGTGAGAAGCAATCTCATTATAAATCGAACCCTCTTGAAGTGAGATTCCGTCGGTCATCCTTCCCTCGCCTGCCTGCCGCAGGCAGGGAATGACATAACGATCGTCATTGCGAATTCAGTCTGTAAGACTGGATGAAGCAATCTCATTATCACTTGAAGGATATTATTGGGCTTAGATTCCGTCGCTACGCTCGCCTGCCTGCCGCAGGCAGGGAATGACGACTCGTTAGGAATGGGCTCCTGATGCAAATTCCTTCTTACCAATTACTTTGGTCTTTTTAAAATAAGCCGAAAACCGTTTACGGATTGCGGTTTACGAATTACCGTTTACGCTTGAAAACCACTCCCAGGTGCGCTGAAGCCCCTCTTGTACGAGGACCTCAGGCTCATAGCCCAGCAGTCGCCTGGCCTTGGAAATATCGGCCAGAGAGTCTCGCACATCGCCCTGGCGCGGGGGTCCGTATTGGGGTTGGATGTCCGATCCGGCAGCTGCAGAAAGGTGCTCCCACAGATCGTTCACCGAAATACGCTCTCCGCAGGCCACATTAAAGACCTCATTGGCAGCCTCTTTAGAGGCAAACATCCCTTTGATATTGGCCTGCACGGCATTGTCCACATAGGTAAAATCGCGGGTCTGCCCGCCATCACCATTGATAACAGGTGCCTCCCCATCCAGCAGGGCCTGCATGAACAAGGGGATTACCGCCGCATAAGGCCCGTTGGGGCTCTGCTTGGGGCCGTACACATTAAAGTAGCGCAGCCCGATCATATCGGTGCCATAGGTCTTACCAAACACATCGGCATAGAGCTCATTTAAATACTTGGTCACCGCATAGGGCGATAAGGGCTTCCCAATCTGATCTTCCACCTTGGGCAGGGCCTGATGATCCCCGTAGGTAGAGCTGGAAGCCGCATAGACCATACGCTTGACCGTAATTGAATCCTTTAGCGCCACACACATGTTTAAAAAGCCGGTAGCATTCACGGCATGGGAGGTCAGCGGATCGGCAATGGACCGAGGTACAGATCCTAAAGCGGCCTGATGGCTCACATAATCCATGCCCTCCATGGCCTGCCTGCAGGTGTCCAGATCGCCGATATCACCTTCCATGAGCTCAAAATTGGGCAGACCTTCAAACTCCTGTAGATTGGCTTTGTAGCCGTTGGAAAAGTCGTCCAGCACACGTACCATGTTCACCCCCTTGTCGATGAGATACCCCACCAGGTTGGAGCCGATGAACCCGGCTCCGCCGGTGACCAGAATGTTTGCGTCTTGTATCTGCTGTTTATAATCGGGCATCCACCAGGGCTTTAGGGTAGAGACCTTTCACATCAAAGATCACAGTTTTATGATGCCTTAGCGACTCGATGTCCATTTCGGCAAACTCCTTATGCGCCACCGCCACGATCACCGCATCATAGTCACGTTTGAGGGCAGATCGATCAGTATGGAGGTCCAGCCCATACTCTTCGGCCACCTCGGCTTTGGAAGCCCAGGGGTCGTAGAGGTCTACCTGAATGTGATAAGACTGTAACTCCTTGATAATATCAATGACCCGCGAATTGCGGATATCCGGACAGTTTTCCTTAAAGGTGATGCCCATCACCAGGGCTCTGGCCTTTTTGATGGTAGCCCCTTTATCGATCATCATTTTCACCGTTTCCTGGGCCACATAGCTCCCCATGGAATCGTTGAGCTTACGCCCCGCCAGGATGATCTCGGGATCGTACCCGGTCTCAATGGCCTTTTGTGCCAGGTAGTAGGGGTCCACACCAATGCAGTGTCCTCCTACCAGTCCGGGACTGAATTTTAAAAAGTTCCACTTGGTGCCGGCCGCTTCCAGAACGGCATTGGTATCGATGTTGAGCTTTCTGAAGATCTTGGACAGTTCGTTGACAAAGGCAATATTGATATCGCGTTGGGAATTCTCAATGACTTTAGCTGCCTCGGCCACCTTAATGGAAGGTGCCAGATGGGTGCCGGCTGTGATCACAGAGCGGTACAGGGCATCAATACGCGCTGCCGCTTCGGGTGTGGACCCTGAGGTCACCTTTAGTATTTTGGTCACCGTGTGTTTTTTGTCTCCTGGGTTGATGCGCTCGGGTGAGTACCCTACAAAAAAGCCTTCGTTAAAGCAAAGTCCTGAATTTTCCTCAAGAATGGGCACGCAGACCTCCTCAGTAGCACCAGGATAGACAGTAGACTCGTAAATAACGATGTCGCCCTCTGACAAGTACTGTCCCACGGTTTCGCTGGACTTGATCAGTGGGGTCAGCACCGGACGGTTTAAATGGTCGGTAGGGGTTGGGACCGTGACAATATAGATATTGGCCTTTTTGATGGCTTCCGCCTCATCCGTGATCAACAAGCCCTTCTCCAATCCGCTAATTCCTAAATCCTCAAATCCGCTAATTGACTCATCCGCTAATTGCACCAGCACTTCCTGAAGATCTGCATCGGCCACCTCCAGCGTATGGTCGGTACCTTGCTGCAGTTCCTTTACGCGTCGGCTGTTGATATCGAAGCCTATGACAGCGTACTGTTTGGCAAACTCAACAGCCAGTGGCAGCCCCACGTAGCCCAGGCCAATAATGGCCAGTACATCCTTATTTGAAGACATGAAAAAATGTTTTAAAAAGCAGCTTCAAATCTACGGAAAATCGATACGACTTCACATAGTTTTTATTGATTTGTACCTTCTGTGGCCAGATCTGCTCACGATAATACCGTTCGGGATCTTCCTGTTGCTGCAGGAGGCTTGCCTCTTTTCGAAACTCCAGACTGGCGGGGCCGGCAAGGCCGGGTTTCACCGCTAGGATGATACGGTCCTCCCCTTCCAGCACGTCGGCATAGCCCGGCAGGTCCGGGCGGGGACCCACAAAGCTCATCTCCCCTTTTAGGATATTAAGAAGTTGTGGCCACTCGTCCAGATGCAGCTTTCGCAACCGGCGCCCCAGTGCTCCTGCGGATGCCTCTTCCAGGCCCAGTGGGTGGTCCTCTCCCTTAAGGGTGCGCAGTTTATACAGATCGAACCTGCGACCGTTCTGTCCAATGCGCTGTTGAACAAACCAGGCATTACGCCTAAGTAGTATACTCATGACTATGTAAATGATAAGGAAGGGGAACAGCAATAAAGGCAAAAGCATAATGCTTAGCATCAGATCGAAACTGCGTTTGACACGTGCTTGTCCGGGACTCAGCATTCTAGAGATTATGACGGATCCATCGCCAGATGCGTTTGAATCGGGAGCGAGCATCGTTCTCCAGATAGGCCCGTCCGTAGGTGCCGTAGCCATAACCGTAGCCGTAGCCATAACCGTAGCCATAGCCATAACCGTAGTTGGAATTGGCTTTATGGCGGTAGAAGTTCAGCACAAAATGGACGTTCTTGATCTGCCCGTTCCGGTACTTGGCATTGATGAGCTGCAGCATGCCCTTGCGGGTGTAGTCCAGGCGGATCATAAAAAGGGTGGCATCGGCATAATGCGAGAGTTCCAGGGCATCGGCTACGAGCCCAATGGGTGGGGTATCGAGGATCACTATATCGTAGTCCTTGCGCAGCTGATTGATCACCGTGGTTAAATTAACGCTGGCCAGCAGCTCGGAGGGATTGGGCGGAATGGGTCCCGAAGGTATGATGGTGAGGTTCTCTACATGGGTCTCAAACTTTACCTCTTCTAGAGTTTGCTCCCCAATCAGATGATTGACGATCCCCCTCTCGTTGTTGATGTTGAAATCACCAAAGATCTTAGGCTTGCGCAGGTCCAGCCCCAGGAGAACGGTCTTTTTACCGGATAAAGCATAGGCTGTGGAAATATTGATGGAGGTAAAGGTCTTCCCCTCCCCACTCACTGAGGAGGTCACCATCAGGGTCCTGCCCCCCACACGGGCTTGTTGATTTTGATAGATGAATTGCAGGCTGGAGCGAATGGCCCTGAAAGACTCGGCTACGGCCGACTTGGGTTTTTCCAGCACTACCAGGTTGTTCTTATAGGGGTACTTCCCAATGAGCCCTATTATGGGAATGGAAGACAATTGCGTGACCTGATCGGAACCGTGGATGGTGTTGTCCAGCAAAAAGATGATAAAAATGAGGAACATGGGCACAAAAAAGCCAATCATCAGCGCCATCATGTAGTTGAGGGAGGTGTTGGGGCCAATCTTCCCACCACCAATGTCCTTGGCGGCATCGATCACTTTGATGTCCGACACATTAGCAGCCTTGGAAATGGCTGCCTCCGAACGTCGGGCCAGAAACACATCGTAAGCCTGCTGCGAGATATTGATTTGCCGCTGGATCTTAAGGTACTCCTGCTCCTCTTCGGGCAGGTCCCGAAGCTCTGCCTCCATTTGGGCGATCTTGTTCTGGATACTGCTCAGCTGAATATTGATGGTATTGCGCGTGGCCTTCAGGGTTTCCAGCAGCACGTTCTTTTCGGCATCGATCTGCCGGTCCACGTCCTTAAATAGGATGTTCTCCGGCTGGGTGGTGTATTCCAGGTTTTGGCGCTGGATAGCCAATTCGGTGATCTTGGATACGCTGCTAGTGATGTTGGGCTCCATAATGCCTACCGAGGAAGGGGCGGCGATCTTGGTGTAATCTGTTTTATTGTTCAGGTAGTCCTCCAGCGAATTCAGGTATTCCAGCTTGAGTTTTTCCTCTTCGTACTGCAGGTCCAGATTTTTCATCCGTTCCACCTTAAAATTGATCTCATCGTCCACATTAAAGACCTGGTTGTTCCGACGGAACTCGTTCATCTGCTGGATCACGTCCGAAAGGTCTGCATTGACGGAGTTCAAACTGGAGTCGATGAAGCGGATGGTATTGGTAGCAAACTGGTTCTTCTGGCGCAGCTCCGTTTCACTCAGGATGGCCGTGGTGGCATTGAGGTAGTCCACGATCTTGGCCTTATTCAAGCCCGTCATTTCCAGTCTTAAAACATTTGTTGCCTGCTGATTAAAGGGACTAACCTTGACCTCTCCTTGATACGAATTAACAACCTGATCAAAATTACTAAAGCGCAGGTAGTAGGTTCTGGAGGTATCGATGACTCTCCCCTCCCGATGCACGAACTGTCCGTTTAAAAAGGGTAACTGCACGGGTTCCCCGAGCATAATCTCCCAGGGTCCCTTACTGGTGACTTGTACCTGTTCAATTGGATGGTCTTCTGAATAGGTCTGTACCGATACCGCATCGGGCAGTTCCGGGATGCGCAGTTCCACCGCGTTGGGAGAGCGGTACTGTACCTCCATCAATCGGTTGAGCAGCTGGGGCTGGTTCCGGTCGATCCTGAATTCAAAGGGGGCCTGTGTATAGATGTCTTCCAGCCGGTACTCTCCCTCGGCCAGGTAGGTTTTAAAAAACTGCAGGGAATCCACCACCAGCTCGTTGTGAGTACGGGTTTCAACAGCGGTCATCACGGTACTCACCTTGCCCGAGACCCCGCCCCAGTTGAACTGGATGCTGGTATTGGAGCTAAAAAAGGGGCTTTGCTCGTTTTCCACGCTCATAATGGTCTCCAGGCGGTAGATATTGGGCTTGCGCACATTGATAAAGTAGGCCACGGTTAAAGCCAGCCCAATGCTGAGCACGATCACCTTCCAGAGGTTGAGCGCCTTGAACAAAAAGCCTCGAAAGTCAAAGCTGAGCCGGCCGGACTCCACATCTTCTATGTCCTCATCGTAAGCGCGCATTAGAGTCGATCGATTATTAAAATAGTTGATAACAGTATGGAAAGGGCTGCAGCAATACTGGTAAAAGTTTGTAGGCCGGTACTCCCCGTCCCATAGGATTTCTGTCGCAGGGGCTTCACATAGATCATGTCGTTGGGCTGAATGTAGTAGTAGGGCGATTCCATGACGCTGGCATCGGTCAGGTCGATGTGGTGGATCTGCTGGCCCTGCGGATACTGCCGGATGATGAGCACATCCTTTCGGTTGCCTTCAAAATTGATCTCCCCGGCCTGGGCAACCGCCTCCAGCACGTTCACCCGGTCCTTAAAAAGTACCGTTTGTCCCGGTGATCCCACTTCTCCCAGGGCAGTGAAGCGCAAACCTGCCAGTTTCACCGTCACAAAAATATTAGCAGCCTCCTTAAACTGGTCTTCCAGCAGTCGCTTTTCCAGCATCTCTTCGATCTCTCGGGTGGTATAGCCCAGCACATTCAATTCCCCTAAGACGGGTACCCTGATGTTGCCATGCAGGTCTACCTTAAACCCATCAAAATAGGCCCGCTCCTGGCTTTGTGCATTTAAATTGATGTCTCCCACCGGGTTGTAGATCTGCAAGCCTTCCTGGTCCAGTGCCTTCACCCTGATGTTGAGAATATCATCAATCTGCACCCGATAAGGCTTTTGCACCTCCCTGGCATACTGCAAGCTGTCGACCCGGTCTTCCTGCTGCTGCAGGTACACCAGATCCTTATTGGGAATGCAGGACGAAGCCACGATGAGGCTCAGAACCATCAATAACCATAAGGAATGTCGCATAGCAGTTGGTGCTTGCTCACAAATATAATTGAACGCCTCCAATATCAAAATAATTGTAGGTCTTTTTAGAAATTTGGGCATCTTTGCAAAAAGTCCGCACGGTGAACTACCTCAACGCAGAACAGATCTCCAAATCCTATGGCGAGCGCATCCTTTTTGAGGACCTCTCCTTTAGCATCCACAAAGACGATAAGATCGCTTTTGTGGCCAAGAACGGTGCCGGAAAAACCAACATCCTCAATATCCTTACCGGAGCCATTAGCCCCGACAGCGGTCAGGTAGTGATGCGCAACGGACTGCGGCTGGCCTTTCTGGAGCAGGAACCCCGGCTAGACCCTAAGTTAAGTGTTGAAGAGAGCATCCTGGCCGCCGACCTGCCCATCCTGCAAACCATTGCTCGCTACGAGGCAGCTTTGAACAAGCCCGAGGACACCGAAAGCTATCAGGCCGCCTTTGAGGCCATGGAACGGCAGCGCGCCTGGGATTTTGAGGCCCGCTATCAGGAGCTGCTCTCGCGTTTGCAACTGCACGACCTGCAGCAACTGGTGGGTAAGCTCTCAGGAGGACAACAAAAACGCCTGGCCCTGGCCATCGCCCTGCTGCAGCAGCCCGATCTGCTCATCCTCGATGAGCCTACCAACCACCTGGACCTGGAAATGATCGAATGGCTGGAGGCCTATTTCAAAGAGAGCCAGATGACCCTCTTTATGGTGACCCACGACCGGTACTTTATCGATCGGGTGTGCACCAGCATCATCGAACTGGATGAAGGACAGATCTACACCTACAAGGGCAACTATGCTTACTACCTGGAGAAGAAACAGGAGCGCCTGGAGATCGAGGCAGCCGAGCTAAGCAAGACCAAACAACTGTACAAAAAAGAACTGGAATGGATGCGCAGGCAGCCCAAGGCACGCACTACCAAGTCCAAAAGCCGCATCGACGATTTTCAGCAGATCAAATCCAGAGCGCATCAGCGCCGCCAGGAGCACGTGGTGCAACTGGAACTGCAAATGGAGCGCCTGGGTTCCAAGATCATTGAG
>CAWZYX010000139.1:0-7600 GCA_963966315.1 uncultured Winogradskyella sp.
AGAGACAGCCTGCATACGGATTGACAGGTAAAAAACTACTTCTTACATAAAAAAATTTCTCGTGATACCAGGGATTATCGGTGCCATTATACATACTTCGATCATCATCCAGTTTGGCAAAATTCATAGCTCCTTTAAACTCAACATACCTGCCAATCCAGGGCACTGGAGTAAAATCATAAAAACCAATACCGATTTTTGGAATAGGCCTGGCATTGTTGCTGACGAATAAAGAACCGGAACTCAATGCATCGCTATACTGAGCAATGGTATAAGCTTCTTTCCCTATTTTTAGTTGAAGGGAACCATAGTGTACATTGAGGTAGAGTTGTTGAAAATAGCTGGTGGAAATATCAGATTTCACATTGAATTCCCCTTGTGTTTCAATTTTAAATCTGTCTCCAATTTTGTATTGATATGCCAATCCGAACAGACCCACCAATTCAGTTTGCCTGTTTCGATCGAAGATGCCGTATTTATTGGACACCTGCCAATGCGGTTGGAAAGATTGATTTGCAGTAAGAAAATATAAATCAGTATGATACGCTATGGAATCATTCTGAGCTATGGATGGGAGGCTGCCTAAAATTAGAAGAATAATCGCGGTTACAACCCTCATGTATCAACTGTAATTTTAGAACTGCAAAGGTAGGTAAATTATTATAAACTGCATGGCATGGAGTAAGTTTTAGGAATTAATTCACTAAATCAATAGGCGTTCTCGTCGCCTTTAAAGATGTGAATGGCTGTCAGGACAAGAATTTTTAAATCAAAAACAAGCGACCAATTTTCAGCGTAAAAACGATCCAACTTTACTCTGCTTTTCATTTTCAGGACTGTTTCAGTTTCGCCACGATAGCCTTTTGCCTGAGCAAGACCCGTGATGCCTGGTTTAACCGTATGTCGCAACATGAATTTACTGATCTGCGGCTGAAAATGTTCATTCAGTTTTAATGGGTGTGGTCTTGGTCCAATTACTGACATTTCCCCTTTCAGCACATTGTAAAATTGAGGTAATTCATCCAGGCTTGTCTTTCTAAGGAGTTTACCAACTTTGGTAATTCTTGGATCTCCTTTCGAGGCTTGTTTATGTTCTGGCTCTTTGTGGACATACATAGTCCTGAATTTGTAGCACTTAAATGGTTGGTTATCTTTACCAGCCCTAATTTGTTTATAATACACTGGGCCTTTTGAATCAATTTTAATGATCAAAGCCAGGAGAGGAGTAAGCCACCACAAAACCAATGCTGAAATAATCAAAGTAAATAATATATCGAAAAAACGTTTGAGGAAAATATTAAAGCCATCTTCCAAAGGTTGCTCCTTAACATTGAGAACAGGAATAAAATCATAAAGAGATATATCTACAGCTTTATAGGGGAAGCCTCTAAAGTCAGGGATGATTCTCACTTTAATAAAATTATCCTCAGCAAAATCAATCAGTTTTTGGATTTTCTTATAATCCATATAGGGCAATACACAATAGATTTCATCAATATTATTTTTGAGCGAAAATTCAAGAATATCATCAACCTTACCTCGAACATTTGATGATGACTTATTGTCAGCAAAATATCCAAAGAACTTATATCCATGTTCCGGATGGTATGTGAAGAATTTCCTTAATTCTGCCGATATATCTCCATAACCAGCAATTAAAACCCTTCGATAATTATACCCAACACGTCTGGCGTACTTTAAAAAAATAACTAATCCAAGATGAAATATAACTATTCCTATGGAGGTGAAACAGTAGGATTGGAAAACAAAAATCTTAATAAAAGCATTTTCCTTCAGTCCAATAAATGCAAATATGAAAAGTAGGTACAATCCCAAAGCATTTAATAAGCGCTTGACAATTTTCTCAAATGAAAGGGTTCTCTTAGGATCATGAACCCGAAGTAAATAAGCTGATAATATCCATGAAATATTTAAAAAAAGTAAAAGTTCAAAGTATCTACTGATGATTAGGTTTTCAATTTGACTGAAAGTAAAATAATAAGTAGCCAGAAAGGCTATATTTAATAGCAAGATATCGCCAGCGAGGTTGATTTCTTTAAGGTACTTGGAATATCTTGTTGTTGATTGCATTTGCAAAATTATTTTTCCCGTGTTAACCAATTTTGATATATTTCCTCAAAGGTTACCTGTAAATCTTTGGTTGTTTTCCAATTTGGATAATGAGCCTTGATCTTTGACAGATTAGAGATATAACATATATGATCTCCTTGCCTATTTTGATCATTATATTCATAAATCATTGCTATCCCAGAAATGCCTTCAATCCGCTTAAACGCCTCTAGAATAGAAGTCGAGTTATCTCTACCCCCACCCAAATTATAAACTTCAGCGATTCTCGGAGCCTTTAGAAACTCATATATAAAAGAAGCAACATCGTAAGAGTGAATATTGTCTCGAACCTGTTTGCCCTTATATCCAAATATGGTATATTTCTTTTTTTCTAAATTACACCTAATTAAGTAACTTAAAAACCCATGTAATTCAACACCACTATGATTTGGTCCTGTTAAACACCCTCCTCGTAAACAGCACGTAGGCATTCCAAAATATCTCCCATATTCTTGAACCATTATGTCAGCAGCAACCTTTGATGCGCCAAAAACTGAGTGCTTTGATTGATCAATTGTAAAATCTTCCTTAATACCATTAAAATACAAATCTTCCTTATAGTCCCATCTTGTTTCGAGTTCTTTCATCTCCAAAACATTAGGAGCGTCTCCATAAACTTTATTAGTGGATAAATGAACAAACGGAGTTTCTGGATTAAATAATCTTGTCGCCTCAAGCATATTTAGTGTTCCAACGGCATTTACATCAAAATCATCAAATGGCCGGCTTGCTGCAAGATCATGACTGGGTTGGGCAGCGGTATGTACAATGTAGTTTGGTTTTATGGACTTAATAAAATCAATCAATTGGATTCTTTCCCTAATATCCAAATTGGACTGTTTATAATTTGTATATTTTTGTTCAAGCCTTTTGCCATTCCAAGTAGTATCTCCTGCCGGACCAAAAAAGTCAGCACGCATATTTGAATCAATACCTACCACTTCCCATCCCAACTCACAAAAAAAGGAAACCACTTCGCTTCCTATTAAACCTGCTGATCCTGTAACTAATAACTTCTTCATCTATTATCAATTTTATTTAATACTTGACTTAGTACAATTTCCCTATCATATTTTCTTACAAATTCTCTTGTCTTTTCACTCAACTTAGATTTAATGGAAGGATTTTTTATAACACTTTCCAAATGTTGGCATATTTTATCAACATCTCCATAATTTGAAGCAAGGGCAAGTCCATTATTGTTAAGAATTTTAAATAGCTCCGATTCCGGATCCGCAGTCACCAGAATGGTTTTACCAACTGCCATCAATCCAAGCAATTTTGATGGAAAATAAATGTCTTTTTCAGTTTTCTGTTGAGAGATAAAGACTACGTCTACATCTTCCAAAAAGTGCTTGTAGCTAACTTCATCCAAAAAGGGCAAAAACCTCAATTTATCTAGTTGTTTTTTTGTAGCGTAATTTTTTAATTTTTGAAGACCAGCTCCATCACCAATTATTAAAAATTCAATTTTCGCATTAGTTTTGAACATTTCAGCGACATCAACAAGGATTTCAAGGCCTTGTTTCAAGCCAATATTTCCAGCATATGCCACAATAATCCTTTCCTGATTAATATTGTTTTCCAATCTGAATACCCCCTTCTCAATACCTTTTGGATATTCAGAAATACTAATCCAATTAGGCCATAAAAACACCTTTTCTTTTTGAAATACTTTTTCTTCTAAGATTTGACACATGCTTTCTGATATTGATGATACATAATCACAATTTTTGTATGTAAGATATTCTACTTTTTTCAGCAATTTTACAAAAAGTGTGCTTTTAACCATATTAAGTGAAGCTGCAGCTTCAACTTGAAAATCTTGCACATTTATTAGCAAAGTTGTTTTATAGATCTTCTTAAAAAATGTTCCTAATAAGCCAAATGAAACTGGTGTAGTAAATACAACAATGCAATCTGGCTTACCAACTCTTAAATAGTTAATTGTAGAAAAAATAAAAACACCTAATTCTTGTAACAGCCTATTTACTGTATTTGGTCTAATAGGCACATAAGTATAACCTCTATATATATTTACTCCATTAATTTTTTCTTTAGAAAAAAATCTTCTTCTATCTTCAACTTTTTTTTTCCAATTAGGATAAAATGAGAAACCTGTAATTACATTAACTTCATGACCTTGTTCTTTAGCATAAAATGCAAAATCAGAGGAATAGATTGCAATTCCACTATGATCAGGATAAAAATATAGACTATTAATTAGTATTTTCAATATTGATTATGTTTTGTTTTTAAGATTACAAATCTATTAAAAGATCTATTCTAATACATAGTCTCTTCCAGATGAAAGAGATATTAAATTTAGCCTAATGAAACATATATTTAAAATGAATAAAAATAATTCCAATGATCAGACCACGTCAGTCTATGATTCCATTCTTTTCTCATTTTAAGTTGTGCAACAGTTTTATAGTAGTTATAATCATGAAAAAGAGTTACTATTGCTTTTGAAACAGATTCCGGTGTTGGTTCATCAAAGTAAATGGCAGCTTTTCCATAAATCTCCCTAGCATAGGGTAGGTTCGGCAATATAGCTGGAATTCCAAAATATAATGCTTCTAATAAGGGAAGGCCAAGTGTTTCCCGCTCTGAAGTAAATAAAAGTGCCTTAGTATTATCTTTTAGAAATGCTAAAACTTGATTATGTGACAATTTACCAAGAAATCTAGTATTATTATATCTGCCATCAATAGTAGTTGCTGTAATACTTAAACCAATATTTAATTCACTTGGTGTTATTGAAATACTTTGAATGGCAAGGTCCTCTCTTTTATGAGAGAATCCTGAAGAAGGGTAAAAAAGCTCATTTTCAAATGCTGATGGAAATCTTGAACTTTCAATTTTAATAGAAATATTAGGTTTTGGCCTAATAACCAGGATTTTTGCTTTGACATTTTTGCCTTTTAGGTAAGTTTGGAAGCAATCCTTCATATGATCCGTTTGAAAGCAGATGGCTTCAGCATTCTTGATATAAGACTTGAGCATTTCTCTTTTTACCATAAGTTGGGGATTATAAAAAAAACTTGACTTTATTGTGCTATCTAGTATGTGTGGACTATGAATATACAATAAATGTTTGCCAAAAAGACAAAGACCATAGTTTGACATGTTTATGATCTTAATTCGATTTACGTTGCTTAGAGCATAAAAATTAATAATAAATTCTAATACAATTCTTCCATAATTACCAAATAAAAAATGATTAACCTTAATAACTTTTATGTTTGTATTAGAAATTTTTATGGGAGATTCATTTTTATAAATAGGAATCACTACAATAATCTTTCTATCATAATCATAGGATTTAAGTAGCTCCTCTAATACGATTTTAGCCCCACCCGTTGTACAACCTATACCATTTATCAATAATTTATCCATTATGCTACTTTATAAATTGATGTGCTTTTTATTGCGTTTAAAAATGTACAACCACCTAATAGGAATAAATCTGCTCATTTGATTGAAAACAATTTTTTTAATTATTTGAAAATAATAAAATGCGAGCGCAATTGGCCTGCTCATTCCATTTATTATAGATATGATATATTCTTCTTTCATAGTTTCAAAAACATCATTTGCACTTTTTCCTCCATACTTCATAAAAACTCGGTTTGAAGCTAGATAGCCGAATTTATGACCAGAAGCTATAACTCTTAGTGTCCAATCAAAATCCATCCCTATTCGGAACATATTAAATTTATGATCATTGTAGACGGAGGTCCTGACAAAATAAGTAGGATGATTCATGCCGGTCATTTCTAGTTTTGTCCAGAAATCCGGTTTCTTTCCTTTTATTATTTCGTAAGTTTCACCACTACTATTTATCATATTTAAATCACCATTAATTATATCTGTATGAGGATTTCTTTGCATATAATGTACACAATTAGCAATTTTCTCTCGGTCCAATATATCGTCTGAATTCACAAATTGTATATACTCTCCAGCACTGATATTTAGCCCTTTATTAAATGCATCATAAATTCCTTTATCTTTCTCTGAAATTATTTTGGCAATCGCATGACTATATTTATTAATAACCCTAATTGTATTATCAACTGACCCACCGTCAATAACAATGTATTCTATGTTTTTATAGGTCTGATTTAGAACACTTTTTATTGTATTTTCAATTGTATTTTCTGAATTTAATGAAATTGTAATTACTGAAACTATGGGCTGCATAAATTAAGCTTTTTTGTCTTTATATTGTGATTCAAATGAAGTGCATAACTAATTATAATCATCAATAAATGTTCTGGACGGGCAACTAAACCGGCAATGATAATAAAAGACAGAATATCATTATGATTAGGATCGATAAACTTTTTTCGCAAGCAAAAATACAACAAATAAAACATACCCAGGAGACCAAATTGATAGGTCCAATAGAACCAGCCCATATTTAAATGCCATCTTCTTGAACCGCGAAGTCTTTTTTCATAAGCCCAGCTTCCATAAAAGTAACTATTAGGAACAAAATTGGAATTACCCGGCCCAAAACCAGTCAAAAAAAGCATAGGATTATCTTCAAAATAATTCTGAATTGGTCCTTCTAAATCTGCTTGTAATGGAAAACCATAAAACATTTTACCAGATAACGGGTTTTTCTCATCATATCTATCCACCATTCTTTTCAAAATCACTCTATAAACAATCGAGTCACTTTTATGAGAAGCAAACTCATCTAAATATTTCATTGTTACTTCTATCAATAAAAAAAAGAGAAAAAAACTGATAAATGTGATTAAAACCCGACTATACAAACTAGAAAAAATTCTACTAATTAATGAATATATAATTGATAATAAGATTATTGCCGCATAAGTGTTACTCAAAGTCAATAACCCAATAATGAAGCTAAAAATCGCACCTAAAAACTTTCCTTCCCTGACGAAAAGAATTGTTCCCATTGCTAAAAGCAATGCTAGATCTTTAGGTTCAGCAAAAAATGCGTTTGGCCTTATTAGATCTGTTCCAAATGCACTATAACGATACCTCAATTTCAATCCAATCAATTCATGAAAAATCGCTGAAGGAATAATGATAGTTGATAAAAGTTGTATAACCGCTATGAAACAAGCATATAATACAAGCCTTTGAAAAAATAATATTAACTCATTAAGTGAAAATCTATGTGCTTCCCTGTAGATTTTGTGACCTATAATAAAATATGCAAGATAAAACTTAATATAAAAATAGATTGGATTTAGAAATATGCTTTGGCTTGAAGGTATTTCAAAAATTGAAGGATTTCTCAGGAAATTAAGATAGAATATTACTGTTAGTACGATGGGAAAAATAAGTATTAAAACCATACTCCTACTAAGCTTTATCCGATTGTAAACTATAAAAAAAAGCTCTTTCGCACTAAAATAGGACAAAACAATAAGTAGAGGATTAAGAGTAGGGAAAGAATCTGGATAAAAAGCTGTACTAGACCATG
>CAWZYX010000140.1:0-7544 GCA_963966315.1 uncultured Winogradskyella sp.
ATCCTTTATGAAACCGTCCGAAATATTAACATAAGTATCAAATAATGGTGCTAAATAGGTTTTCCTAACTGAATCAACAAGCGGCTTTAAATATTCATAATAGAGATTCTTAAGATCATTATCATGGCTATTTTCCACGGCATCTTGAATCAATAATTTTGGAGATCTGTTTGAGAGATTGCTCGAGCTATATTTTAATAGACCTTCCTTTCTCAAGAGCAGAAGAAAACACTTAACTATGAGTAAGTCCTCCTCGCTAACGTTACTTTTATAGTAACTACCCAGTCCTCGTAATCCTATTTGTATTTTAAGATATTCGTTATTGTCCATTTAGTTCTAATAGTTGAATTTCTTGGATTGCCGTTCCGGCGATCCCCTTAATTGATCCATGCATATTTAAGGTATTACTAATTACCTTTTCTATTTGTTTCTCCCTTTTTTTCCATAAGCGTTTCATAGCATTCTTTTCTGAGTTTAAATCCAATTGCATCTGGGTGAAACCTTCTACAATTCCTTCTATTTGTAATTTAAATTCATTACTGGTTAAAAAATCATAGAGCATAACCATCTTATCGCCTTTGTTTTCTTGAGAAACGAGAGTACTACTAATATTAATAATTGATACTCTAAGAACTTCACTTAGACCTTTAAACTCTTCAAATGTGCAAACCCATATTCCATCTTTCAGGCCCATCCTTTCCATACCATTAGGTAGTACCTCTGTCACAAGAACACCAATATCTGCATTTTTATCCCTAATATCATTTTTGAATTTTTCAATCCAAGAGTTACTAAAATTCTTGGCGCGCTTGCTCTCATAGTAAATAGTCCCACAATTTTGAATGGATCTGGTATTTACTGTTTGAAGACAATCTGCACCGTTTGCACCCTTTTTTATTTCCGAAATTGAATCTAATGGGTACTTACTTTGTAGCCATTCCTCAATAGCTAATTCTTGAACTTCACCTTGCAACTGCATAGATCCTTGTTCATGTTTCCGCTTCATTTCCTCCATTAACCTCTTTTGATCTGCGAGTTGCTTCTCATATTCTTTAATCCTTAATTCACTCTCATTTAAAGCCTCGTTTTTAGCATTAATTCTTTCTTTCTTTAATAAAGCTTCAACTTCCTTCTTAGCCTCTAGTTTTGCCAATGAGATTGCTTCTTCCTTCTCTCTTTTTAATTTGAGTATTTCACCTTCTTTTTTATGCAGCTCTTTGACTTGATCAGATTTCGCTTTTAGCTCCTCTTGCATATTTTTTATAAAATCACTCTGCTCTTCTGCTATCTTGATTTTAAGCTCACTTCTTAAGTTCTTCTCCAACTGTTTTTTTGCCGCTTCTGAACCGGCCTCATAATCTTTTTTCTTTCTTTCGAATTCAAGTTGTTCCTTTTTTAAAGCTTGCTTTTGCTCCAGGAATTTATCTTGATATTCTTTTTTGATTGATTCCTCAATTTGATGCTTTAAAATGTCATTTACATCTATTTGGCTACCGCATTCCGGACAATTGATTTGAGTTTCATTTTTCATAACACAATATTTTTATGATTATGATGCAAACTTAAATCTGTTGTATGCACTCTATCTGCACTAATAATAATTCCTCATATTTTCCTTAATTCTTTTAGCAATTAAATCTTTGAAATCATCCGGCCCCAATACCTTTATATCCTCGCCAAAACCAAGGATTACACTCTCAAGCTCTCTGTTAGGTATAACTTTAATAAAGAACTTGAAACCTTCTTCAAATTCTTTTAAGGGAGACTGGGATTCATGGATTGGTTTAGTAGTGATATATGGAGCTAACC
Source organism: uncultured Winogradskyella sp. (assembly GCA_963966315.1). Lineage (GTDB taxonomy): Bacteria > Bacteroidota > Bacteroidia > Flavobacteriales > Flavobacteriaceae > Winogradskyella_A. Next base: position 1,810 of record CAWZYX010000140.1, read on the forward strand.
CTTTCTTAACTATAAATTCAATTTTTACCACTTCCTTATCCAGTGGTAGAGTTACACCAACAATATCTTCAAAGTACTCGTCGAAATCAACACTCGTATTTTCAATATACTTATCCTCGACTTTCTCAATATTATGTATCCTATCTAATGCCAAATTTGTGATATTGTCATATTCTGGATTCTTTCCAAACAAGAACCAACGCCTGTTGTACTGTTTAAGATGATAAGGATGAAATAATATTTCTTTAGGCATACTAGTCCTAAATGACTGATAACTGATCTCTAAGGTTTGTTTATAAACGATTGCATTAAACAATTCAGACAAGAATTCTACGCCTTTTAGATACTCATTACTATCAAAGCTGATTATATTATCCGAATTGGTAGATAAACTAAATGACTGATCTAATTTTGGTATGAGCTCTTCCACCCACCCAAATTGAGGCATACCCTTGAAACGGCTTAAAACCTGTATGGCCGATTTAATCTGATTGGCCTCCATTTCATTTACTGGTTGATTCCTGATTGAAAATGAACGATCAGAATACCTGTAAAAAACAGTTCTTCCACTCTTGTATTTTTCAATATCTATTGACCACCCTTGTTCTGATTGCATAAACCTTATATCATCATAAAGCTGCCGCTTTTTTATTCCTTCTGAATGAATATCCAGTTCTCTAAGTTCCTTATTACACTCTTCAAGTAAATCTTCAATACTATATCGCTTGCCAGGATTAGAGAAACACCTATCCAGTGTATGATACCGTATTAACGCATTTTTAGTGATTGACATGGTTCATCAAATTATATGTGCAGTCATTATGCATAAATATAACTAAGATAAACCAAAAAGGCAGCCAAATTGACTGCCCTTTGCATTCATAAGTTTAAAAATACCTCCATCTAAAACCACCCGCCAGTTTCCTCTCCCCTCTGCAAACTTTTGCTATACAGGACTTGGAAACCCCCGTACTTTTTGAAGCTTCAGAAACTGAATTAAACTGATTGACAATAACATTATTCTGATTAATCTGGACTACCTTTTTTTTGCGTTCATCTTTAACCCACATTGGGAAAGTCGATGAATAAGACCAAACAAAACCTTTGGATGTTTTAGTGGAACCAAGACATGCTGAACTAATGTTCCTTTTATTTACATTAACTGCATTGGCTGCACTTTCTAAACAATCGTATTTGTTAATCAGCTTATGTGATTTAGGACAAAACTGGTAGACAGTTTTTTTAAATCCTCCACCAGAATCCGCATTGTAGCCATTAGTTTTACTATCATATTGTATGATATACTCCTTTTCCTTTTGAGCTAATTCATCAACAGAATTTGCAGTATCAATTTGGGTCCAGGTAAAAGCCTCCGGTCCGAAGGTTAAAATAGCTTTTTGCAGTTTCCCAGATTCACCTCTATTGACACGCTCGTTATGATCTGATTTTCTATCATCTATGGTTTCGGTAGTAGCACCAACGTAAAACTTACCAGTTATTTCACATTTAACTGTATATACAATTCCAGCCGATTTTCTATTCTTCTTCATCATTCCCTCCTTTCTCCGGACAATTTATGGAACAATAATACCCACGTTCTGGTCTTTTAATCTTTCCATGCTTGACTAAGTCAGATAAAAAGGATTTAATCTGTCTCTCTTCAATTCCTAATTCCTTCTTAATAGCAGTAACGAGCTCCTTGGTTGACTTCCTCTTGCAATCAGAACTGACGATATCAACAATTTTTGATCTACTATCGGCTGCGATTCGCCCATCCATTCCTTCAAGGATTTCATACTCATTGCCTGTCCCAAGAAATTTTATGTTTGAGTTTTGAGTAAATTCGAACTTAAACACCTTAGAATCGTCACACTCCATGTAGCGAAATTCAATGTTTTTCAGATAACGCGTTCCGCCTACTGCTTTTCTAACACCGATTATAAAGTCTGACTCTTGAGCAAAAACAACACTACCTCTCATACTATCCATACTTAAAGGACTATTCCCGATTTTTGGGGTGTGATGAATACAAACGAGTGTAATTTTTAGGTCAAGGCAAATATCCCTGAGATTAAGCATGATCTTTTCGGCATCACTACCTTTATCTAGGCTTCCATGATTTAATCTCGTCACACTATCTATGAACACAATATCGGCGCCGGAAGCAACAATTAACTTACGTAGGCGATTCCAATCTTGAGGTTTCGAAATAATTCTTAAAAAATCAATACCCTGATAGCAATAATTGGTACCTAACAATTTTTTCTCATCTTCAGTCAGATCCAATGCCTGATTTCTGTTTCGCTTAACCCTCATTATCCAACTTTCCTCCAGCCCCAGGAAAAGAACTTTCCTAGGTTTTCCCTCCAGTTTTTGATCAAAAAATTTCTTTCTCCCCACAGCTAAGTGAATAGCTAGGCATTCACAAAAAGTTGTCTTACCACTTTTTGGTGGACCAAAGAATGTTCCGATTGATTGTTGTGTAATACCTGCCCATACAAATGACGGAGCCGGCTCTTTTTCATGTTTCTTGACAATTTGATTGTAAGTCAAAAACTCTTCTTCAGTAAACTTTTTTACAGTTTTCATAATTAAATGAATTGTGCGCTTTACACGCGTTAAACAAATATTTTGAAAACATCAGCATACCATAGCACTGGGCAGTACAGATCAGCTTTGCCAGTATGCAATCAGGTCATGCTTGATGTAAAAAAGCTACTTTGGTAAAAAGAAGAATTGTAAGTAGCTAAAGTCTTAGAGAATAGACCAATGTTCCACCTCAACGACACTACAAAGATCCAAAGTCAACCTTTACAATCCAAATAAATTATATTTTTTTATTATCTAAATAATTTGTATACAGGTATTTACACAGATATGTATGCACTATATGCATTATATGCACAAAAGAAAATATTCGGAATAATTGTGCATACAATGCACCTAATGCATGCTTCTATTCTTTTCAGTATTTTTTATTTAAGACGAAAAAGTCTCAAAAGAATAAGACAAGAAAATACAACATAAACGTCTAACCACCGGTTTTAGCTATTACATTATCACAAATGGGTCATGATATCAAAATAATGGTAGAAATAATAGGCGCCTTTAATCTCAAAAACCGTAACTCCCGAATTGGAAAGGACAACGGACTCTACCTTTTCATAATTACCCTTTTTTAAATTGCCTACATCTGTCTTCACCTTCACTGTTATTGGGCAATACAGCTCTTTTGATCTACCGTACCACGTCACAACCAGAATGGAATGAGGGCTACAGTATTGAAATAGCTCTGCCCATTTCTCTTTGCTCATCGTTTTAATTTAAAATGCCTGAGTCTTTGTACCCAGGCAAGTTTTAGCTATTATTTTTTAATTTAAATACCAATTGGGCATGCCAGAATCAAGAGAATTACATAGGTTTTGGACAAGCTCTTGCGAGTTGACGCTTCTCGATAAGAAAGTATCTATGTAACTGGACTTATTGGCACTAGTTAGCAGATTGAAGACATTCCATAGACTAATTAAGCCGTCATCGCTTCTAGAGAAATTCTCATCAGTAAAGTAGCCTTTTGCAATGCTTGTCAATTGCCCATCATTTAATCTTAGTTCTGGCACTGAAGCTCTCTCTTTCTTTGGAAGGAATTGGTACATACGACATCTTCCTAAGAGCCTAGCAAACTGTTTATCAGAAATACTTATCTCATTCAGCTTCTGCAATAGGCTGAGATGGTTTTGCATCTGATAGCCACCAATAAGCTCAAGGACTTTATCTTTCAACTGGTTCTGGTTGGATACACGCATCTCTTCTACAAATCCATCGCTGGAAACACAAAGATTGGTGCATACTAGGTTCTTAAAACCAATAAACACCTTAAACTTTTCAATGGTCTTTTTACTGTATAAGTTCTCCTGATTATAAGCTCTAACGCCACCTATGGTAAGATTTAGTTTATTTTCTCCTACTTGCTCAATAATGCTGGGTATATCAATTTTAAACATCATCCTCTCGTAGTAGATAGTTTTATCTGTCTCCAAGAGCTCTTTAACTGGTTTACCTATAGCTTCAGGAATTCTACCCTTTATGACATGACTTGTCCTTATTTCTGGCTGAAGGATCCTCTGTCCTGAAAAGATAGACTTCACGCAATCATCTACCGCTTCTATAAACTCGTGATGGGCTATCGTAACTTCATTGTCCTTTGAAAATACCGGCACCGTACAGTCCTTTTTTAAATGAGAAAGGCTAACGTTTTTTGTGTTAGCCTCAATAAATGGTGATGATTGCACCACCTCTTGTTCGGGAATGATTAGATCACTGCTACTATTAAGTTGTTCCATTTTGGTTCTGGTTTTGTTGTTCTACGATTTCTGAATTAGGAAGCACCTCAAGGTTTACGTCTTCAATCAATGCTTTTCTTTCAATAATTTCCTGTTTAATTGCAGTTTGATAATTAGGATACTTGGCATAAATGTGTCTTAAGCCCTCGATGGTCTTACATTCCTTGATCTCCTTTCTGGCATGCTCAAGATCTTTTCCATTGTTACACCATATCATAAGTTTCTTACCAGTGGCTTGGTTAATAACGAATTCAGGTTTATTCATAAATAGCCCTGTACGATCCTTTGAAGCTTTGGCTAAATGGTTATCATTAATAAGCTCAAAGTTGACACTGAGCTCATACTCAAAACCATCTCTGGTAATTTCTTTGGTGCCAAGTTTGACCACTTTGGTCTTCCCGTTGGAATCTGAATCCATTGAGTAATCAATCTTCCTTCTGGTGGCAGTTATAATATGGCATTTGCTCTGAAGTATTTTATCAATGAAGGCTTGATGTCTGGGACTTACCTTCGCCCAATCTTGGAACCTGCCGCCTAGCTTCTCGTGAATATCTAAGCAGCCGCCTTTACCTGCCCACTCATGTGTAATACTATCAATAATGATGACCTCCATACCAGCTTTTTCACAGATTTCAATTGCTTTGATGTAGCTTTCCGGTGAATACGGCGCAGTAAGGCTCAACGTGTTATACCCTCCTAAATTTGAATACAAATTAGCAGATTGATTTTCTGTATCTACAACTGCTATTCTGGACCACTTTCCAGTGATACCATATGCCATAAGAAGTGCTGAATAGGTCTTTCCAAATCCAGAAGCGCCACTAATTCCAATGCGTAGCTTGACCTGCTCACGCTTAGCTTGTTTTAATTCCATAATGATGTAATGATGTTAATAATGAAGTATTGGTTATTACTTATAACCATATATAAAAGAGGCTTAAAAGCCCCTTTTATTTGTGCTTACAGCACCTCTTCTTCTGCTATGACATTTTCCATAGCAGGTTCTAAGGTGTTGTCTTGATACTCCCAGCGGTGGGAAAGAGTAATAATCTCACCCGTCTCTGGAAGTGCATACTCATAAGGCTCTGTTTCAACCTTTACGATTTCACCAGGAAATTGCTGACCAATAATCTGTTGGCAGGTTTCCTCATCAAATGTTGATGACACCGTACAGGTCTTAGCGGTGAAATACATCCTGTTGGTTTCCTGGCTCCTTACAGGAACCACATTTCCCTGAAGCACCAAAACGAAGAACTCTTCTCCATCTTTGTTTTCCCTCTTTTTGTAATCTTTAATTGTTACCATGATAAATAAGATTTAATTAAACAACGGCGGGGAATATCCCCAACCTCAGAATTAGGGCGGGGTGTTTGCTTAATTAACAAGCTCTTATAC
>CAWZYX010000141.1:0-7147 GCA_963966315.1 uncultured Winogradskyella sp.
GAGATCAGCCTCGGTCTCGTGGGCTCGGAGATGTGTATAAGAGACAGTGAATACTCTCTTCAAGAACGTAAAATCTTCTTAACCAAAATGGTAATACCTGAGGAAATAAATTCAGAAGATTTCCAGAAAGAATTTCTAGAATTGGTTTTTAGTAATATTAAGGAGCGAAATATCAGTGTTGTTCCAACGAGTCCAGAGATAGCTAAATTTGTAAGAAGCAATCGAAAGTACAAACGCATGCTACCTGTTGGAATCAGGATCTAAAAAAGAATACAAAAACCGAGCAGTTGCTCGGTTTTTTTTATGACTCTCTACAAAATTTTGCTGTAAAAAAGCATCTTATTTAAGCAAACAATCAGACCGCTAATGATTGGTCTATGAAATCAAATCTCACCATACCATCGTCATCAATCTGAGTGAGTTCCACCTCATGCAAGGTGTTCACCAATTCCGGGTTCCAGGGATGCTTTACTTTTACGTAATTCTCAGTAAAGCCATGTATATAACCCGCTTTGTTTTCGCCCTCAAACAACACGGTCCTTTGACTTCCTAGTTGAGATTCGTAAAAGGCCCTGCGTTTCTTAACCGACAAACCGCGAAGCATTTTACTGCGTTTGCTCCTTACAGCTTTTGGTACGACGCCATCCATCACTGCAGCCTCTGTATTGTCGCGTTCTGAGTAAGTGAACACATGCAAGTATGAAATATCAAGTTCATTTAAGAATTCATAAGTTTCTAGGAAGAGTTCATTTGTTTCTCCGGGAAATCCAACGATCACGTCAACCCCTATACAGGCATTAGGCATAAGGTTTTTGATCTGAGTAACTCTGTTTTCATAAAGTTCACGGAGGTATCGCCTTTTCATTCGCTTCAACAAGGTATTGCTCCCCGACTGCAGTGGGATATGGAAATGAGGAACAAAAGATCTTGATCTGGCGACCAGCTCTATAGCTTCGTCCTTCAGTAAGTTTGGTTCGATTGAAGAAATTCTTAAGCGCTCAATCCCTTCTACTTCATCCAGACGCGAGATGAGATCTAAAAAGGTATGCTCGTGCTTTTTGTTTCCAAACTCTCCTTTACCATAATCACCAATATTCACGCCGGTTAAGACTATTTCCTTAATCCCCTGGGAAGAAATCCTTCGTGCATTACTGATGACGTTGTCCATAGTGTCGCTGCGCGAAATCCCTCTGGCCAGTGGAATGGTGCAGTAAGTACATTTGTAGTCACAACCATCCTGAACTTTCAAAAAAGCGCGGGTTCGATCACCTATTGAATAACCACCCACATAAAAATCAGCTTCAGATATCTCACAGGAATGAATCTGCCCCAACCCCTTTTGGCGATCGGGCTGGTCTAATAAGGAGTTAATATAATAGTCAACCTTAAATTTTTCTGTCGCTCCGAGAACCAGATCCACTCCGTCTACAGAAGCGAGCTCCTTTGGCTTAAGCTGAGCATAGCACCCGATTGCTGCTATAAAGGCTTCATCATTAGATTTTCTCGCCTGTTTGACAATGGTTTTAAAACGCTTATCTGCATTTTCGGTAACGGAGCAGGTATTAATCACATAGATGTCAGCCTTTTTATTAAAGTCTACCCTTTCATAGCCGTGTTGTTCAAAACCACGGGCTATGGTTGAGGTTTCGGAAAAATTCAACTTACATCCAAGGGTATAGAATGCCACTTTGCGCTGCATCGTTTAAATCATTTAAAGCTGATGCAAAATTAACAAAGCAGCGTTAACTCAAAACCCTCTTTAAGTAAAAATTACGACTTGTAAAGATCCTACTCTTTAAGAATTCTTTGCGTCAATGTACCCATAGACGATTCCATTTTTAAAATGTATAGTCCGGAAGCAAAATCTGAGAGATCGATCACAGCATCAGTTCCTGCATACATCTGCCTTCCATCAAGAGAAAAAAGCCTTGCGGACTTCACAGAGTCTCCTCCCTGCAACTCCATATAGAGTCGGTCTGTTACCGGATTGGGATAAACAGAGAACAGGTTTTGATTCTGACTATCAAGACTCAGGGTCTCATCAATGGTAATGCTCCAACTCTCAAAAACCGCCGGATCGAACTCGTTTGCGCACTCAGATCCTAAAACGACAATTGACCAGTCGCCATTTACCTCTTCATTTTGTATATCGGAGAAGCTAAGGCCGTCTGAACCATCTGTTTCATAAGTACCTGCAGAAGTTACAGGCTGTGCTGTAGCACCACTTTCAAAACAGAGCTCACCGACATAATCGGTCAGAAAACAACCGATACCAAGACCAACACCTCCTATACAACTCCCAAGGAATAAGTCTATTTGCAGACCACTGGGAGAACGGAGATATACTCTATTGAGATCGAATGTACTAGAGCCGGACTGACCAGAAAGTTCAAAGCATATGTTACTTATTCGTGCAGCCGAAGAAGCACCTGAGATGGTGATGCTAAATTCATCGATGGTTGCTACAGTTCCGGAACAGTTGTCATTGTTACACAATCCGTAGGAGCCACAGTTGGTTCCGTCCATAGATAGTGGTCCATCGGAATTAGTAAAGGTCGTTTGGGCATTAACCAGATAGAAGGAAAACGCACACATGTAGGTTAAAACAAAATTTTTCATATAGATTTGGGTTTCTATTCATGATGATTAAAATTACTAAAAATTTGAGGGTTTTTACAATTTTTTTTGTGTTTGTGTTTTTAATACTTACAGCTTGTACTCCCAAAGAGAAATTGCAGTTTGGTGATTTGGATGTCTTTAGATATAATGAACATAAGAACATCAACTCCCTTGATCCTGCCTTTGCTAAAGACCTTGCTGATATTTGGGGGGTACACCAACTATTTAATGGGCTAGTTCAAATGGACAGTCTGCTTCAGGTACAACCTGCAATAGCTAAAAGTTGGGTCATTGGCGACAGTGCAAAAGTTTATACATTTCATTTAAGATCGGATGTTTATTTTCATCAACATCCTGCGTTTGGTAAGGATTCTACCCGTTTAGTAAATGCTTTGGACTTCGAGTACAGCTTTAAAAGACTACTGGATCCAAAACTAGCGTCTCCCGGCAGCTGGGTACTTCAGAAAGTAAAAAGTATTACAGCAGTCAGTAACCGGGTACTACGCATAGAACTCGAACAACCCTTCCCTGCTTTCTTAGGCTTACTTACTATGAAATACTGCTCTGTAGTACCCCGTGAGGTCGTTGAACTTTACGGTTCTGAATTCCGTTCCAACCCTATTGGTACGGGTCCGTTTAAGTTCAAGCGTTGGGAGGAAAACATCAAACTTGTTTTCAGAAAAAACCACCGTTACTTTGAAAGAGATGAAAATAATGTGCAATTGCCTTATCTAGAGTCAATAGCCATCACATTTTTACCCGACAAGCAAAGTGAGTTCTTACAGTTTGCACAGGGAAATATTGATTTTGTGTCGGGACTGGATGCCTCGTACAAAGATGAGATCCTTAATGAGATCGGAGAATTAAAGGAGTCTTATGAGAATTCGGTTTCCATGATTCGCGGACCCTATTTAAATACGGAATACCTTTCCTTTTATATGGATTCTGAGCTTCCTGAAATTCAGTCCTTAAAGTTGAGAAAAGCGATCGCTATTGGCTTTGACCGAGAAAGGATGATCACTTTTTTACGCAACGGAATCGGAATTCCTGCCGATGGGGGATTCATCCCCAAAGGATTACCCGGCTACAGAAAATCTTCCTGTTTCGAATACAATCCCGAACTTGCTCAACAACTAATCGCTGAATTTAAACGTGAAACAGGCCTTACAGATCCTGGGATTGTACTAACAACAACGAGCAATTATCTCAGCTTTTGTGAGTTTATACAGCGGGAAATTGAAAAAATTGGTCTGGATCTGGAAATTGAGATACTGCCTGCCTCTAGTTTAAAAGATGCCAAGGCAAATGGAAAATTGCCGTTCTTCAGGGCAAGTTGGGTGGCCGATTATCCGGACGCCGAAAACTATCTGTCCCTATTTTACAGCCCAAACTTTGCACCTGAAGGTCCTAACTATTCTCACTTTTCCGATTCGGAATTTGATCGTCTTTATGAACAATCGTACTTACTTAGCGACTCCAATGACCGTAAATCACTTTACAGTAAAATGGATTCTCTGGCCATGAAAATGTATCCAGTAGTGCCACTGTTTTATGACGAGGTGGTTCGCTTTACTCAAAAAGGCGTTTCCGGTTTGGGTATTAACCCTATAAATCTATTGGAGTTAAAAGCTGTGCGAAAATCTCCTTAATCAGCTTTTCTGAATTTTGATGAAAGCTCGTAGACATGATCGAGAATGCCCTTATCCTGCTCGGTTAGGGTTTGACCTCTGCGTTCCATAACCTTTTCTGCAACCTCATAGGCTTTATTGGTTTTATACGTAACAAAGCCTTTACTTCCTCCCCATGAGAAACTCGGAACAAAATTTCGAGGAAAACCACTTCCAAAAATATTAGCACTTACTCCAACGACTGTACCCGTATTAAACATTGTGTTAATACCACATTTACTGTGATCTCCCATCATAAGTCCGCAAAACTGTAGTCCTGTTTTAGCAAATCCCTCTGTTTGATAATCCCATAAACGCACCTCGGCATAGTTATTCTTAAGATTAGAGGTGTTGGAATCTGCTCCAATGTTGCACCATTCACCGAGCACCGAATTACCTAAAAAACCATCATGCCCCTTATTCGAATAACCCATCAGTATTGAATTATTCACCTCTCCTCCAACCTTGCTATGTGGACCTACAGTTGTGGGCCCATAAATTTTAGCTCCTAATTTAACGTTGGCGTTCTCGCAAAGTGCAAAGGGACCTCTGATCAGTGATCCCTCCATAACCTCCGCATTCTTACCAATATAAATCGGCCCGTTGCTTGTATTAAGGGTAACATATTCGAGTTTTGCTCCATGTTCGATAAATACAGGATGATCGCCAAAAACATTGACAGTTCCAGACAGGGATTCAGAGTCTCTGTCCTTTGTAAGCAGTTCAAAATCCTGTTGTATGGCAATACCATTCAATTTGAACAAGTCCCAGGTATGTTCCACTTTAGTAGTATCCTTTTTGAATTCAATGGACTTGAACTGTGAAAAATCATCTACCACCACCCCTTCTTCCACATTAAAGGCCACAAGGTCCTCATCAACAAAAATAGCCTCGTAAGGTTTTAAATTTGAGATGCTCTCGACCAGGTCCTTCTGGGGAAGGTACGAAGCATTGATTAAAATGTTTTGCTCCATTTCCACCATCGGATATTTCTCAGAAAGATAGTCCTCGGTTATCGTAGTTGTGGTAGATTCCAGATAAAACTCCCATTTTTCACGAATGGTGAGAATACCTAATCTCAAATCTGCCACTGGCCTTGTATACGTAAAAGGAAGTAAATTATTGCGATAAGGACCATCGAAGAGAATGTAGTTCATAGTGTGAAACGATTTGTGTAAAAATAAAAAAAGCCCTTCATAAGATGAAGGGCTTTGTTTTTTATTAATGCCTGTTTACTTTTTGTATTTGGCGTATTTGTTTTTGAACTTGTCAACTCTACCAGCGGTATCTACTAATTTAGCCTTACCGGTGTAATATGGATGCGATGTTCTGGAAATTTCCAACTTTACCAGTGGATATTCAACACCATCCACCTCAATCGTTTCATTTGTGTCAGCAGTGGATTTAGATAAAAAGACATCATCATTGGACATGTCTTTGAAAGCCACTATTCTGTAATTTTCGGGATGTATACCTTTTTTCATCGCTTCAACTTTTAATCTATCATTTTTTTGGAGCTGCAAATTTAATTATTTTTATAGAAACAACAATCATTTTATTATAATTTATTGTTGCCCATATATGTAACGAATTCGTACTTTCACTTACTAACTAAATAATCAAATGTTAACCAATTCAAAATCATGGAAAATACATTAAAAAAGTCGGCCATTAATTACGGTATCTATCTTGGCCTCATTGTAGCCAGTATTACCGTTCTGGCATATGCCATTAATTTAGACCTGTTTACACAATGGTGGTACGGCATCATCATTCTACTCATCATTATCATCTTTGGAATTGTATCAAGTGCCAAGGCAAAGAGTATTTTGAATGGATTTATTTCATTTAAACAAGCCTTTGCATCATACTTCATTCCTATTGCCGTTGGGATTATAATTAATGCTGGTGTTTCCATTCTTCTCTTTAATGTGGTTGACCCGGAAGCAGCGGAAATAGTTTTAGAAAAATCCATAGAGGCCACAGTAGGATTTATGGAACGGCTTGGCACACCTCAAGACGTTATTGACGAGCAGATTGCAGAACTGAGGGAGAATAACCAGTTTGGTCTTCTTGCTCAGTTAAAAGGTATTGCCTGGCAGCTATTGTTCTATTCCATCATAGGGCTTATTGTAGCAGCCATTATGAAGAAAAAAGATCCGAACGAAGAATAAATAATTGTGTTACTTTTGGTCTAGCCTAATAATAAAGACCTCAATGGATATTTCGGTAGTAATTCCGCTTCTGAATGAAGAGGAATCCATAAAAGAATTATACGATTGGATTGCAGAGGTTATGCAGTCCAATCGTTTTTCTTATGAAATACTTTTTATTGATGACGGTAGCAGCGACGCCTCATGGAAAATCATCGAGCAATTGTCGCTGGAGCATCCCGAGGTCAGAGGCATCAAATTTCGCGCAAATTATGGCAAGTCTCAGGCCCTGCATGCAGGATTTGCCAGGGCAACGGGAGAGGTAGTGATCACCATGGATGCCGACCTGCAGGATAACCCGGAAGAGATTCCTGGTTTGATGCAAATGATTCGTGAGGATGGTTTTGAACTGGTATCCGGATGGAAGAAAAAACGCTACGACTCCGTTCTCTCAAAGAATCTTCCTTCTAAATTATTTAATTGGGCCGCGCGTCGCACCTCAAAGCTCAAACTTCATGATTTTAATTGCGGCCTTAAGGCCTACAGAAATGAAGTCGTTAAATCAATTGATGTTTATGGAGAAATGCATCGCTATATTCCGGTACTGGCCAAAAATGCAGGATTCAGAAGAATTGGAGAAAAAGTAGTGAAGCATCAAGCGAGAAAGTATGGTAAAACAAAATTTGGTATGAGTAGATTTCTTAATGG
>CAWZYX010000142.1:0-7143 GCA_963966315.1 uncultured Winogradskyella sp.
TGCTTTGCCTGAATAGTAAACAAAAATCTTATCATTGCCAGTATAAGGCTCTGGTTCGGAAATGTTAAGCTCCGTGTCAAAATCATTGATAAGCCACATATTCTGCTGTAAATCGTCAATGCTGGTGATCCAAATTTCTCCTGGCTCATTCCAGGTTGTATCTAAAAAGGTACCACCATCTTCATTAACTTGAAAAGTCGTATAAAGCTGATCATCGAAGAAAAAGGGTTCATGAGATTGATTGAGTGTTGGATTCAATAAATTTGGTGTTGGTGTTGTAATGGTCTCAATACTAACAAATGATTGACTGGGCTGATTTCTGCGATAAACCAAAGCAGACTCACCACCGCCGAAACCAGAAACAATGTATTGTTTGTTGTTAAAAGGATTATTGATAGGGTGCCCATCTGTTTTGATGTTTTGATCATTGGTTACCACTAAGGGCGAATCGAGTGGGGCAAACGCGTTGAACTCCTTAATCTGTGCAAAATTATTATTGTCAAAAAAACCGTAAGTAAGGTAAGGTGTGCTTTTTATCCATCTTGGTACAATAACATCCATGCCAACCGCAGAGGGAAAAGTCCTAGTTTGGGTTTCAATGGTGATTTCCTCATTTGGATTATCTAAATTCATGAATCGAAGTTCAAAAGAGTTATTTGCAGGGTTGTTGGACCAGCCTGGTACGTTTTCGTTTAAAATATATACCATAAATCTTGCATCAACCCCTGGTAATTGTGAAGGATAAATAACACGTCTTCTATTGTCTGGTGGGGTACTAAGCACTTCAACATTAGCGCTTGTCGCACCAGTTGGTCTTACTACAACAAATTGTCCGGCTAAGTTGAGCCCTACGTAGTACGGACCATTGGCATCCAAACCCCAATCAGCTGGTCTGCCGTAAACGTTTGCAGCAAATGCGCTAAAACCCTTCCCGTTAGAAGGTATTAAGTCACCCGTATCTGGATCAAGGCCACAATGCCAGACTTGTCCGCTAAATCCGTTGGTTGTATCAATTTCTATCCATACCATATAATCACCAACCGGTGAAATTTCTGGATTTACGTAGCTTACATTTTCATCACCAAGCCTTGTGTCATTGATTTGAAAGTCCTGGGCGTTGGTGTGATTTAAAAGTGTTACAATTAGAATTAGAATTAGAAATGAAACGTTTAATTTTTTCATGTCGAGTATTTTAGTTTCTACGATGATCTATTTATTTAGACTTTAATCAATCATTTAGGTTTAATCAAATACGCTTTACAGTATGATTATTCTTAGTTTTCAGGACGTCATTTTTTACCTTGTTATTTATATAAATCTTTTTAAAGGATACTAACCTTTGCCATGGCCAAAAAGATTAACCAGTAATTGATCCAACAAAAAAATGATTCCCACCATTACTAAGGCCAGCAAGATTTTACTTATTGATGCCATTTTAAGTTGCTTAAATTTTTTGGAAGGCCCTATCAGCTTTATTAGTGCTGATCTTACCTGACTCGCATTAAATAGTAATATTGAGATTAGCATTATAAAATATATGCTGGCACTGGCCAGCGCACCGTATTTATCCAAAAAGAAAATATCAAAAACGATAATATTGGCCATTACTGGAATTAAAATCAAAGTTCCTATAAGCTTGGTTCTGTTAAAAAGTAAAAGCCATGACCCAACAATTTGGGTTATTCCAATAAAAAGAATATATCCGTATGATCGGCCCATAAAGGTCCAGGCCAAATCAAAATTACTGGCCTCGCCAAGACTTGTGTGGTATACCACTTCAGGAATGCTATCGGGCGTATAAAACTGGCCACCCATAAGTTTGCCAAGTGCATAAATATTTAAAATTATGAAAACATAAATGCGAAATGCAAATTCAATAAGTACTTTTAAATTTAGAGTTGTCATGGGTTTCATTTACTATTCTTTTGATTTTTACTTGGCCAATTCCAGGCATACCAGACGATCAAGGCAAATACGAAAATTTCAATTATTTGATAGAGGATGTAAAAACTTAGCCACTTATCACCCCAGCTATCAAAAAGGATTAGTACTGAAATCAAGGTATAGAAAAGTGCCATTATGATGTTAATCCATTTGCTGAGAACTGACTTCAATAGTATGGATCCAGCTATCATAAGTGTTGGTAGAATAAGAAGAATTGAATAGTAGACCAGCGTTTCAGGAGTAGTTTCCCCGAAAGGGCCTTTCATATCCAACATATTTTTTAGCTTAAATGGGGTAAATAACTGAAAAAAGTCTGCGTAAATCCAAAGACCGATCATGGAAGTCCAAAGAAAAGCTAATTTAATTCTAGTGTTTATTGGTATTGTTTGTAACTGTTTTTCCATGGGTTGTTTTTCTTTAGATGAACGTTCTTTAAAATGTTACATAAAAAGTTTTTATGGAAATATTTAATATTATTTCAAATGTTTCCATAGAGGACACTTTTTCCGTTATTCGCAGAGCTTGCAAGAAAATCACACTTTGATGAACATTTTTTGATTATTCAGCCTTAATTTTGCTTATCATGTCCTTGGCGTTCTGGTTTTTAGGATTGATATCTAGTGACATCTCGTAATTTTTTAAGGCAGCGTCTATATTACCTACCAAAAAATAGGCTTCCCCTAAGCTGTCATAAACGTTATAAGACTTCTTAAAGTTCATTACATTGATCTTGAACACTTCAATGGCTTCTTCTATTAAATTTGCCTGAATAAGATCGTATCCAAGTCGATTTAATCTTGGTTCTGAGAAGTCATATTTATCCTTTGCTTCCAGTTTTAATTTTGAGTATAGTTGTATACCTGCTTTTATTCCGTGGTTTACAATTTCTGGCCCTATAATTTCATTAATACCAATTTTTGGAAGATTATAAGGGAACCCATATAATATTCTGGTAATTGCTTGGTTCATTTCTGCTCGATAGCGGTTTGTATTGCTGCTGAGCATTATCAAGGCATTGTCGGCATCTACATCATAGAAAAAGGAATTGGAATAACCTCTGAACTCACCAGAGTGGGTGAGTACCTTATTTCCGTTGAAGGGCAGGTTTCTAATAAACCAACCGAAACCATAATTACCGCTTCTTGTTGCTTCAATTTCTGGAATTAAAGTAGCTTCCTTTATCATGTCCGAAGAGATTAAAACTTGATTAGATAAACCCTGAATCCAAAGGATTAAATCATCTATATTACTCAGAATGCCGCCGTCACCGACCATTTGAATATAGGATATGAGACCATTTTCTTTTTTAGAATCTCCGTCTATTCCTAATTTATAAGCATGAGCAATTTCAGCCTTTTGTAATCTCTGCTCGTCAGTAATTACAAATGAATTAGCCATATTTAATTTTTCGAAAATGTTTTCTTCCAAATAGGCAGCATAAGATTTGCCAGATACTTTTTCAATAATGAGCGCAAGAAAGACATAGTTGGTATTGCTGTAATCGAATGCAGTACCAGGTGGAAACTTGAGTTCAGGTCTCAATGACAACCAGAGTTTGTAAAGACTTTCATTATTGATAATAGTTCCATTATTGTTATAATTTTCTGCAATTGCTTCTATTCTAGCATTTAGAAGTGTGGTGTATTCGGGAATCCCTGATGTTTGATTTAGCAAATGCCTAATAGTTACAGATTCATAGGGAAAGGATGGTAAATAGGTTTTTACCAAGTCATCATATCCAAGATCGCCACTTTGCCTTAAAAGCATTATTCCAGATGCCGTGAACTGTTTACTTAAAGACGCCAGAAGAAAATTTGTGGTAGTTGTTAATTTGCTGTCATAAGAAATGCTTGAATTGCCCCAGCTTTCTTTGTAAATAACATTACCATTCTCTATCACAGCCAAAGCGCCATTAAAGATGTTTTCTTTATAACAATAATGAAGATAATCTGATATTTTGGTATGTTTATCTTGATTTGGTTTTTGGGCATGGGCTTCTGCTGTGGCAACCGTTAAGGCAAATAATATCAACAGTGATTTAAGTATTTTCATAATACAATATTAAAGGGTTCTAAACTGATTAAAATTTTAATCTCTACATCCTATTAGTGTCCTGATAAATCAAAAAATCACAGCTCAGTAAATTTTTTTTCTTTTTTTGAAAAGCAGGTGTTTGTAAAACAAGGCGATAGAAGGTCCCAAATCCTTAAATACCATTTCAGACATTTAATGAAAATTGAAATGAGCCATTGCAAATTTAGATCTAGACCATATTTTGAGCGTATTCGTTAATACGCGCAATCTTTTTCTTGTAATATCTCCATATCATAATAGATAAAATGGTAATTATCACCACACCGATCACAATAGATACTATCTTTTGAATTGAATCTAAATTTTCCGAATACACAATAGGCACGAGCACGATGAGATCAGCCATCAGAATTAGATTTAGAACTAATAACAAATACTGTGTTTTCATAAAAAGCTCCCCCTGTTTTTTTAGTGTTTCCAATGCATTAACCACTGGCATTGCCAGTTTTCCTGTCCGATAATATCTAAAAAAGGAAGTTAAACTAAATATGGGTATTGCCAGCAAAAGTACAATAGCCATAATTGCTAAAACCTGCAACCATATACCTGTAAAGTAACGATTGAAAACAAGTATAAAAACCAATAGATACAGGTATAACGCTGCCACCAAAACTTCGGGAATAGCCATTTTAAAAAAGGTTTTATCGTACTTTTTTCCAATAACTCTTTTTAGTGATTGTTG
Organism: uncultured Winogradskyella sp.; assembly: GCA_963966315.1. Lineage (GTDB taxonomy): Bacteria > Bacteroidota > Bacteroidia > Flavobacteriales > Flavobacteriaceae > Winogradskyella_A. The sequence goes on from CAWZYX010000142.1 coordinate 4,721, forward strand.
ATTTAATGGATGATCATCTGATTGAAGCGGCTCAATACTTTTCCAATTTGCTTTTAGCTTATCTAGATCCATGTTTTTGATCTGTTATTGTTGTTTTTAATTTCTTTTTAATGCGTTGAATTCTAGTCCCGACGTTTGTTATGGAAAGGTTAAGTATAGAGGCAATTTCGGAGTGACTTTTCTCTTCCAAATAAAGGAGGATTATAGCCTTATCCAACTCCTTAAGGCCTTGAATTGCATGCATTAGTTGCTTTATTTCTAGATCTTTATTTTCAGATTTTTCATCGGAACAAGTGTCAAATTCATACAGTTGATACGACAGTGGTTTTAGATGCCTTTTTTCTCTTTTTAGGAACTGAATAGCAGTATTTAAAGCAATGCGATACAACCAGGTGCTCATTTCAGACTCAGCACGAAAGGAGTCAAAAGATTTCCAAACTTGATAGGCGATTTCTTGACTGAGATCTTTTATATCTTGCCTATTGTTACAATAGATGGAGGCAATCCTGTAAATTCTATTCTGGTTATCTTCCATTAATTTTAAGTATTCCTCCTCTTTTTTTGACATAAAAAAACAGTATTTTGTTCGCGCAGGTTTATACTTTCTTGGTCCTTTGTTTTATTAGTGTACCTCGATAAATAAAAATCACAAAAATCATGATCATAATTTTGACTTAGTTCCGTTTTTTCTGCATTGTTTTAAAAAACCTACTTCTTTAACAATACCATTTACAATAATTACGGCTACTATAAAAAGTGACAGTACGCCGGAAATTAAAATATAGTTATAGAATCCAGATGAAAAATACTGTTTAAAATAGGGCAGTAGCATGGTGAATCCAAAAGTGTAGATAACAAAGCAAATGGGAGTGACAATATAATGCAGTTTTAACCTAGCATTATAATGTTTGATTAAATACTGATTAAAAGACTTGTTGTCTAGAGCAATGGACTCGCGTTCTTTGCGCTTTACAGATTGCAGTTCTAAGATTATTCTAAAACTTAAGCTAGCAATCATTAATAAAAGACCGATACTAAAATTATTCCACTGCTTATTATTGGTATAAATAGTGAAGATTGTTAAAATAAATACAGTGGAAGACATCACTGCAATACCAATGTATTGGTTTGTCCGTTGTTTCCGAGCTTTTTTGGCTACAACGGTCGCTTATATACATCTTGCCCAGCTACCCCAATCCACGCTTTAGTTTCTATTTTCCGTTTGTCATTCACGTGTTTTTTAGTCAACTGATTGTCGGTCGGAAACCAAGAAACTCCGTCACACCAAAATCCTTTTAATTCTGGGTCAGTTCATTTTTTTTCCAATTCGTGACAAATTCGGTATTCAAGTCGAGTGCAGAATTCCTCGTTAAATGGTAATGGTGTTTCGATATTTTGTCGTGCGCTCGTCATTTCAGCTTGCAGGTAACGTTTAGTATATGGCAAGTAGGGCATTAGAAAGCAATAAACTTTCGGTTTTGCACTGAGCCAAAGCGTTGTATTTTGTTTTTATCTTTTTCATTTTAAAAGCCAAATCAACGATTTGGCGGTGTTTGTAAATAGCACTGAACTTTCGTAAACCACCGAACGCCCTATTTGCTATATACCGTGTTGTATGCCGTTTTTTTTCTTTTCAATCCAATTTTTGCAAATTAGTCTTGCTTGTTCAGTCTTTAAATAATCTTGATTCCTTTCAATTTTATTCAAGCAGAAGTCTATTGCCTTTTCATTGTCATTTAGTCCAACTAGCTTGTCTGATTCCTTTAGGTCAAATAACTCTATTAGGAAGAAAGCTGTCCAAAGACCTATCCAATACTGACCTTCTTGTAGATATTGGTAAAAGTCTGTTTGTTTATCCTGCACCTTAAATGACAGAGCAATTCCCTTTAATTTCTCAAAGAGTTCAATGTCTTTTTGTTGTAGTTCAAATGGTTCAATTCCTTGCTTCCAAATTTCTCTACATATCAAAATGAAAGAGTCTGGGTTGGTATTAAGTTCCGAATATGTTTTTTCAAGTTTTAACCAATAGTCTTTTTGCATCCATTTAAAGGTCAACCATGAGGTTTCAATTCCTAATTTTTTAATCGTTGTACGTTGATTAAGTGATTCTAAGATATTTTCTACAATCCAATTTTCTGGAAAGCCTGCCCATTCTCCTGCAACGCTCATTAAATTCGGCTGTAATACCGGAAAAATCTCATACTTGTTGATTTCTTTGACTTCTTCAAGAGAATAAGGACTTTCAATGATTTTGAATGCAATATGTCTGAAATCCGATTCTTGTAGTTCCGTGTCAAGATAGAAATCAGATAATGCAATCCAGATTGGTTTCCTTTCTTCTATGTTCAAAGTTTCGTTCATTCAAATGGCATACAACGTTAGGTATATGTTCAGCGCCAGCGCTGTTTTGTGACAATAAATTT
>CAWZYX010000143.1:0-7125 GCA_963966315.1 uncultured Winogradskyella sp.
CTTCATCTGAACTGCAGGCATATAGACACAAGCAGAGGATCAGCAATCTAAAGATATTCCTCATATCACTTTTTTGTTTAAAACTATAAAAAAGGAAGAACATACCGCATCTATCCCTTCATAAAATAAAAGGTCTTTAAGTAGGCCGCCTCCTTAAACCCGATGGGATGGTCCAGATCGTGGTCGGTACTTTTCACCAAATCAAAATGGTATGGTGTGGTGTCAAGCGCCTCTAAAATAAGTTCCTGAAAATCATCCTGGGTGACTCTGGAGGAACAGGAAGCCAGTACCAGCAGGCCTTTGTGCCTGGTCAGTTGCGCACCAAGCTGTGCCAGTTGTCTGTATTTTTTTTGTGCCAGTGGTATTTCGGACTGCCGCTTTGCGAAACTGGGTGGATCAATAACCACGATATCAAACATTTGATTCTCATCAATCATGCTGTTAAGTTCTAAGAAGGCATCCCCTACAATAACCTTATGATCCCCTTTATGTTGATTTAATCCGACATTAAATCTGGCAGTCTCCAGGGCCTGCATGCTAATGTCTACGCTGGAAACGCTTAGAGCACCATTGGCCAGGGCATGAACTGAAAATCCACCGGCATATGCAAAAACATCTAAAACCGTTTTACCCTTACTCAGTTCGCCAACGATTTTTCTGTTGTGACGATGGTCTAAAAAATAGCCTGTTTTATGTCCTTTGATCACATTGGCAGAAAAGCGAATGCCATGCTCTTTAAAGATCACCACCTCATTGTGAAGGTGTCCATAGATCACATCGCCATCTCTAAGCCCCTTTGATTTTTGATTTTGGAGATTTCTACTCAGTCGCAATACAATGGTTTTTGTATTTGAAACATGGGCAAGATACTCGATGAAAAGGTGTAAATACGGAAGCCAGATTTCGGAGTAGAGCTTAATCACCAGAACCTGTGCATACACATCTGCAATGAACCCGGGAAAACCATCGCTTTCCCCATAGATGAGCCTGTAACTATCGGTGTCTGTTTCTAATAATGGCCCTCTTTTAAGAAATGCCCTGTCAATCCTGGAGTGAAAAAAGTGCTCATTGATCTGAACCGTCTGCATACCATGATATAGCATCTTTATTCTGATCTCCGACTCGGCATCATAGAGGCCAAGCCCAATAAGCTTATTATCCGATTTTCTGAAAATAACGGCGAGGTCACCGGTTTGAGGTGTCTTATTTATTTTTTGAATGCTATTAGAAAAGATCCAGGGATGCCCATTAAATACAAATTTTTCGCCCTTGGAAGTCAGCTTTACCGCCAATCGTTTTGGGCTGTTAGATGAGAAGCTTTGAAATACATTCATTCTTAAAGACAAAAATACTCATATCGAAACCAGTAACAGATATAAAAAACCACAATCGCAAAAAATGATTGTGGTTTTTAAATGTATGTGCCAGTTGTTATCTGGTAAAGATGTATACCACGTCTAAAGTAGCAATTGCCGTAATATCTCCATCAGACAAATCTTCAATAACTGTAATTTCTATTCTCAGATCATCGTCGGTTAATTGTACAATTTCCAATTCGGTACTTCCTCCCTGACCTGCAATAACCAGAGTATCTCCTTCTCTAATCCAAAAACCATCATACTCAAATTCTAAATCTTCAAGATTTTGTTCTTGTGATTCAACTCCAAAGGTTGTGGTCACCTTAATACTGTAGGTCCCTTCTGTAGTGACCTCATTTGGATTTTCTCCAAACGTTACCGTGAAGTCAATGTCATAACCTTCACCAAGCACGTCCGCTTCTGTAGTCTCACCATTAGACGAAATGATTAATGTGCCTGTGTAGTCAGTCGATTCCGCTGTCCACGTGCCCACAATGTCACCAGACGTGTCATTAGAATCATCATTGTCATCCGATGAGCATGAACATAGACATACGGAAACTAAAATAAGTAGAAAAAATTGCCTCATTTTACTGTAGATTAATTTGTTAGTATCCAAATATACAAATTACCTCAAAGTAAATGGCATCCCTGTAGCGGTTGCATCTTTACCTCAGGGATTGATTTAAAAGACTTTAGGTTGGTCGTTCGTAACAAGGCAAATCGAGAAACCTTCATTTATAAAAATGAAAAAGCCCAACTAATTGTTGGGCTTTTTTTTATGCATATTCCTGCTTCCGCAGGAATGACAGTTTATTTCACTTCTTCGAAGTCTATCCTTCAACTTCGCTCAGGACAAGCTACTTGACTTCTTCAAAGTCTACGTCCTCTACGTCACTGCTTTCATCCTGGTCGTTCTGACTTGCATCCGGTCCGGGCTGAGCACCGCCTCCTTGCTGAGCTTCAGCCTGCGCCTTGTACATTTCTTCACTGGCAACTTTCCACGCTTCGTTAATTTTCTCCAAAGCCGGATCGATCACTGCAATGTCCTTTGTCTCATACGCTTTCTTCAATTCTTCAAGAGCAGCTACAACAGGCTGTTTCTTATCATCTGAAAGCTTATCGCCAAATTCTTCTAACTGCTTTTCTGTTTGGAAGATCATGGCATCAGCCTGGTTGAGCTTATCAGCTGTTTCTTTGGCCTTGGCATCTGCTTCCGCATTGGCCTCAGCTTCTGCCTTCATTTTTTTGATTTCTTCCTCTGTTAATCCTGAAGATGCTTCAATTCGAATGTCCTGAGACTTTCCTGTGGCCTTATCAGTAGCTGACACTTTAATGATTCCGTTGGCATCGATGTCAAAGGTCACTTCAATTTGTGGTGTTCCTCGGCGTGCTGGTGGAATACCATCTAAGTGGAACCTACCAATCGTCTTATTATCTGCAGCCATTGGACGTTCTCCCTGAAGTACATGGATCTCTACCGAAGGCTGATTATCTGCAGCCGTAGAGAAGATCTGAGACTTCTTAGTAGGAATGGTCGTATTGGCTTCGATTAATTTGGTCATCACATTACCCATGGTCTCAATTCCAAGTGATAAAGGAGTAACATCCAAAAGAAGAACATCCTTCACATCACCTGTTAAAACACCTCCCTGGATACCTGCTCCCAGAGATACCACCTCATCAGGGTTCACACCTTTACTAGGAGCTTTGCCAAAGAATTTTTCAACTGCAGCCTGTACCGCAGGGATTCGTGTAGACCCTCCTACAAGGATGATCTCATCAATATCACTTTTTGACAAGCCTGCAGCTTTTAAAGCCGACTCACATGGCTCAATGGTTCTTTTCACCAAATCATCAATCAATTGCTCAAACTTAGAACGAGAAAGGGTTCTCACCAAGTGTTTAGGACCACTAGCTGTTGCGGTTATATAAGGTAGATTAATCTCTGTTTGGGCAGAAGATGACAATTCAATTTTTGCCTTTTCAGCAGCCTCTTTAAGTCGCTGTAAGGCCATTGGATCTTTCCTAAGGTCAATATCCTCATCTGCCTTGAACTCATCTGCCAACCAGTTGATGATACGCTCATCTACATCGTCACCACCAAGGTGGGTGTCACCGTCAGTTGAAAGCACCTCAAATACACCGTCGCCTAATTCAAGGATGGAAACATCATGTGTACCTCCACCAAAGTCAAATACGACGATCTTCTGATCTTTTCCCTTTTTGTCCAGACCATAAGCCAGTGCTGCTGCAGTGGGCTCATTGATAATTCGACTTACTTTTAATCCGGCTATCTCTCCCGCCTCTTTTGTGGCCTGACGCTGAGCGTCGTTAAAGTAGGCAGGTACAGTAATAACAGCTTCACCAACATCCTGTCCCAGATAATCTTCAGCGGTTTTCTTCATTTTTTGAAGGATCATTGCTGATAATTCCTGTGGTGTATATAATCGTCCATCGATATCTACGCGCGGGGTGTCATTGTCACCTTTCACCACTTTGTATGGTACGCGTTCCGCTTCTGCTTTCGATTCAGAATATTTATTTCCCATAAAACGTTTAATCGAATAAACCGTTTTTGTTGGGTTGGTCACTGCTTGTCTTTTTGCCGGGTCGCCAACTTTTATTTCACCACCTTCAACAAAGGCAATTACTGAAGGTGTTGTGCGTTTACCTTCTGCGTTAGGAATAACAACAGGCTCATTTCCTTCCATTACTGAAACACATGAGTTGGTTGTTCCTAAGTCAATTCCAATAATTTTACTCATAATATTTATAGTCTTAGTTGTTGCGTTTTTAATTATAAATCAGTACGTGAAAGTCAAGGATTGTGCCATCTAGTTAAATGTGACAGGATGTCATATAATGGATCTGGTTTGAATTTGAAATCGAACACCTTGCAATCTTTTTTTAAATAGAATTGGCTATTTTGGTACATGATTTGATACCTTTTAAAAAAAATAGAGAACTTATGAGATATTTTACTTTTTTATCGATCGCATTGAGCCTTGTTTTATTGTCGTGTGAAGGCCCCCAGGGTATTCCCGGACCTCCAGGGCTCCCTGGCCAGGATGGAGGTTTGATCGTGTCTTCTTCATTTGAGATAGTGGTTGACTTTAACGCAGCTAATGGTTACGAATTTATCGAGCCCTACGGCTTTGAAGTGCTACCAACGGATGTGACCCTTGTATACATTTTATGGGAAGAAGACATTAATTTTGACATTTGGCGATTATGTCCGCAAAACGTATTTTTTAATGATGGCATTTTAACCTACAACTTCGATTTCACACAGACAGATGTGCGCTTTTTTCTGGACGGAACAGTGAATTTAGATTTTTTAGACCCTGTTTGGACCCAGGGGCAGGTCTTCAGAGTGGTTGTAGTGCCCGCAGACAATGTTGATGGTGTTGATGTCTCCAATATAGACAACGTTCTCAGTTTAGATAATGCAAGAGAAATAGAAGTGAGACAATATTAAAAAGGAATGTGAACCTTTCGATAAAAAAACCTGCTGAACAGCAGGTTTTTTTATTTACACCCTTCTCTCCTTCTGGTGTCTACCAGATAGATGATCTTCCAGCCATCGCTTTCCTTGATTAACTGAAAGGAGTTAACACCGCAATGGCTAAGCTGTCCATTGTACCAGAACTCATAAGGGGTCCAGGCATTGGCCATGCGGCCATCTACTTGAATCCTAAAATCCAGTAAGCGCTCTTCAAACTCGGTTTCTTTAGGTATGCCTCCAATGGATCGAACAAACTGGCTATAGCTATTTTGATTCAGTACTGTTTGACCCTCCGTGTCTGTGCCGATGCTTTGCATTATAATATCTCCTTTTGCCATGGATTTCAGTGCTGTGGTGTCCTGTAAATGAAAAGCTTCAAAAAAAGAAAGAACAGCTTGTTTAACTTCGGCTTCAGCAGATGACTGCGCCAGGGTGATAGCGGGGTAAGCCATGAGGATTACAAATAAAAATCGTTTCATCTGTTAGTATTTATGGTTTTTCAATTGCCAGTTGGAACATCCCTATGATTATTCTACCGATTGATCAATAATTAATGGATGTTTCATGGCTAGTTAATTGACGACAAAGTAAGCATAATAAGGCTTTTCGCAGTTAGAACCCTTTAAATTTAACTATTCTGATTATTTTTACATCCACTTATAAAACGCATATCATGTCTGTCGCAAAAAACGAATACAAGCGCATTACTGTTAAAACCTTAGTGGATATGAAAGCCAAAGGCGAAAAAATATCCATGCTCACAGCTTACGACTATACAATGGCAAAAATTGTCGATGGTGCAGGGGTGGATGTGATTCTTGTGGGTGATTCGGCCTCCAACGTCATGGCAGGACATGAAACCACTCTGCCCATAACCTTAGACCAGATGATCTATCACGCCTCTTCAGTAGTGAGAGCTATTGAACGGGCCTTGGTAGTTGTTGATCTTCCTTTTGGCACCTATCAAAGCGACCCAAAAGAAGCCTTGCGATCAGCGATTAGGATCATGAAAGAAAGTGGTGGTCATGCGGTTAAACTGGAAGGGGGAAAAGAAATAAAAGATTCCATTAAACGCATTCTTCACGCAGGCATACCTGTCATGGGTCATTTAGGGCTCACCCCTCAATCCATCTATAAATTTGGTACCTACACGGTAAGGGCCAAAGAAGAAGAAGAGGCACACAGGCTTAGAGAAGATGCCCTGATGCTGGAGAAAGCAGGCTGCTTTGCAATTGTACTTGAAAAAATTCCTGCCAAACTTGCTAAAGAAGTAGCTGAAAGTATAAAAATTCCAGTTATCGGTATTGGTGCCGGTGACGGTGTTGACGGACAGGTGTTGGTACTTCACGACATGATTGGTATGACCCATGAGTTCAATCCACGGTTTCTGCGACGCTACATGAATTTATATGAAGACATGACCAAGGCCATCGGACAGTATGTAGAAGATGTCAAATCACAAGATTTTCCCAGTGATTCGGAGCAGTATTAGATGACTAATGGTATTGAAGAAAGTTTTGTTTCTTGACTATGTTCATTCTTTATATCATTGATTTGTTATGGCAAATTCAGTTGATTAGCTAATTAGCCAATACGCTCATATTTTTTTCCGCTGAAGCATCTAGGAATTTAAGCCTTTATAATTTAACGTTCTCATTACAATGCCAAAAACCCGCTCTACATCTTCTAATCTTCAGGTTTTATACGAAGACAACCATCTGATCGTTGTCAACAAACGAGCAGGTGATATTGTGCAAGGTGATAAAACAGGGGACCTTCCCTTAAGTGAGGTCGTAAAAGAATACCTGAAGGTCAAATACGACAAGCCCGGCAATGTGTATTTGGGTGTTGTGCATCGTTTAGACCGCCCTACCACTGGTATTGTTCTGTTTGCTAAAACCAGTAAAGCCCTGCCACGACTCAATAAAATGTTTGCAGAAAAGAAGACACAGAAAACTTATTGGGCACTAGTTAAGGAGGTACCTCCTAAACCTGAAGATCGGCTCATTCATTGGCTTAAGAAAAATCCAAAAAACAACAAGTCTTCTGCTTTTAAAAAGGAGATCAAAGGTTCAAAGAAGGCCATTCTACATTATCAAGTTCTTAAGCAATTGGATCATTATTATCTGCTTGAGATCGATTTAGAAACAGGGCGTCACCATCAGATCAGGTCCCAACTGGCTGCTATTGGCTGTCCAATTAAGGGAGATCTCAAATACGGATTTCCTAGAAGTAATCCCGATGCCGGGATATCACTAC
>CAWZYX010000144.1:0-6856 GCA_963966315.1 uncultured Winogradskyella sp.
ATCAGACTCATTAATTTAGAGCTTCAAAAACTCTGGCTTAATCGCACCAGCCGGGTACTCATATTTATTTCCTTTATACTTCCATTTACGGTTCTGGTCCTTTCATCCATTAAGATCAATTTTTTCGGATTCTTCACTCTGGAACTGGGTGAACTCGGGATATTTAATTTCCCAATTATCTGGCACATAACCACATTCTTTGCTTCCTATTTTAAGTTTTTCTTCGCTATTGTAGTGGTAAGTATGATTGGTAATGAGTACAGTAATAAAACCCTGAAACAAAACCTGATTGATGGATTGAGTAAAAAAGAGTTTATACTCTCTAAATTTTACACCATTGTTTTTTTCTCGCTTGCAGCAACGATTTTAATTGGAACCGCCACTTTTTTGATTGGATTATACTACAGCAGTTACACAGAAGCAGCCATCATTTTCAGGGAAGTCGATTTCTTACTTGCCTATTTTGTTAAACTAGTAGGCTTTTTCAGCCTTTGTCTTTTCTTTGGTATGTTATTAAAGCGCTCTGCTTTTGCCCTGGCTTTTCTTTTTGTATTGTACATCGTCGAGTGGATAGCTTTCTGGGGAGCCTACGAAATTTTTGGCAATGCAGATGACGCCTTTAAAGTGAAAAATGTATTACCCTTAGAATCGATGTATAAGCTTATCGACCAGCCAATTCAGCGAATTGTAATGACCAAATTCCCTGAAAAAACAGACCTTACTTATGACTATGCTGTACATTGGTACGAAATCGCCATCGTACTTGGTTGGACGACATTATTCATCTTTTTATCCTACCGTTTATTAAAAAAGAGAGATTTATGATATCTTTGATAGCCTGTGCTATCGAAAAATGAAGAACCTCTTTGTAATAGTTTTACTGTTATTATTCTTACCTGTTACCTATGCCCAGAATGAAGCCTCTTTCTGGTATTTTGGTAGAAATGCCGGACTTCAATTTGATGCAGACACGGGTACCGTGACGGCACTGACAAATGGTCGGTTAAATACCTTAGAAGGATGTACATCTATTTCCGACATTGATGGGGAGCTTCTTTTTTATTCAGATGGAAGAACCGTCTGGAATAGAAACCACGACGTTATGACCAACGGGTTCGGCCTTAAAGGAGATGAGTCCAGTACTTCGTCAGGACTGATCGTACCCAAACCTCAGGACCCCGACTTCTATTACATTTTTACAGTTGATGAGCCGCATCACGAGAACTTCTCGGGTTTCCCTGGTGGCGGTATAGATGGCGATGGTGTCAATGATGGTCTGATGTATTCAAAAATTAACATTACCGATAGTGGAGGCTTAGGCGCCGTTGATCCCGGAGAAAAGAATGTACCTCTTATCACTTACGCTACCAACGACCCCGTACACTCAGAGTTCAAATGTTCGGAGAAAATCACCGCCGAGAGGGCTGATGATTGTTCCTCGTTTTGGGTCATCACTCACTTTGTGGATAAATTCTATGCTTTTAAGGTCGATACTAATGGAGTGTCCAGCACACCTGTGATTTCTACCATAGGTCCTGAAGTTCCGGTGGAAGGCTACAGACGTAATGCACTTGGTTATTTGAAAGCATCACCGGATGGTACCAAACTGGTTGTAGCTCACTATGGCTTTTCAGAATTGTATGGAGAAGATGCGGCAGGTGGCGTTTACCTCTTTGATTTTGACAATGACACGGGTGAGGTAAGCAACAGCCTTGAGCTTTATGCTCCAACTAATAACGGCAGCCCTTATGGAGTTGAGTTTTCTGCCGAAAATAGAAAGGTCTACGCCACAGTTGGTCTGGGAATTGACGGTAATGGCTCAAGTGAACTAATTCAATGGGATCTGGAAGCACCTGATATACTGAGCTCACAGGTAACCATCCATACCTCTCCTAATCTCACCGCAGGAGCATTACAATTAGGCATTGATAAACGTATTTACAGAGCTCAAGTCGATTTTGGTAATTTCTTTCAAACAGGTAGGTACCTTGGGGTTATTCAAAACCCCGAATTGTCGGGCAACGCAGCAGGATATAACGAACAGGGGGTTTTACTGGATGTCAGTGGCAATTTCCAAAACCTAAGCTCTATTGGATTGCCGCCTTTTATTCAATCGCTATTCAATTCTCAGATCGATATCATCAGAAATGGTGAAAGTACGACAGAACTCAAACTTTGTGCAGGAGATTCCTATGTATTAACTGCTGACGAACTACCCGGAGCAGACTATGTTTGGTTTAAAGATGGTTTGGAGCTTTCGGAAACAGGTTTTGAACTCTTAATTGACTCTCCTGGTTTTTATGAGCTGTTTATAGAACCTAATAATGGAGAATGTCCTATTGAAGGCTCGGCAGTGGTTGGTGTATCTGATGTTCCGGTGGCCAATACGGTTAATGATATTTCTGTGTGTGATATTGATAATGATGGACTGGTAAGTTTTGATTTCAATACGGTCGTATCAGAAGTTTTAGGGTCACAGGACCCTGATTCTTTCAGTGTTTCATTTTTTTCTACAGAGGAAGATGCTCTTTCCAATAGAAATGAACTCACAATCCCCTATGTGAACAGTGATAATGAAGAAATACTCTATGCACGTATCTATAATAATGATAATGACAACTGTTTTGATGTGACCAATTTTAGAATAGCGGTCTTTGGCACCCCCATTCTTAACGGTGTTTTATTTGAGATTTGCGATGATTTTGGTGATAGCACCGATGGAATTACCGAAATCATGCTGAGTTCGTTTGATGAAGAGATCATCAACCTACAGCCTGGGATTGACGTCAGTGTAAGTTATCATTCCACATTTGAAGATGCTGATCTTGGTAACAATCCATTGCCAGAACCATATGCCAACACAACAGCATTTGCTGAGCAACTGTTCATCCGAGCAGAAAATACTGCATTACAATCCTGTTATCAGGTTTCCCAATTGGATCTTATTATAAATCCGCTTCCACAAGTATCGGATGTTTCAATATTTCAATGTGATGAAGATGGGGTATCCGATGGATTTACCCTGTTCAATCTTAATGAAGTTGCTGCGGAAATTGCAAATAACCAAAGTAATCGAATTGTTACATTCTTTACAAGTTTAAACGATGCCTTAAATGACAACAACCCCCTCCAAGCATCTAATTATCAAAATACATCACCACTGCAGACAGTGATCACTAAGGTCACGAATACCATCACCAATTGTTCCAACTACGGAGAGCTTACACTTGAGGTGAGCAGCACCAGTGCCAATAACGCTCTACTGGAAGTTTGTGATAACGATGCAATGGAGGACGGCTTTGTTAATTTTGATTTGGCGATGGCCAACGATCAGGTGCTTATGGGTTTACCTAGTGGTTTGACAATTGACTATTACGCTACCTATGAAGATGCTTTGCTGGAAACAAACGTGCTAGCAACAAATTTTACCAACTCAGAAGCCTACGATCAGACCATTTATGCAAGAGTGGAAAATGCCAATGCTTGCTACGGAATTAGTGAAGTGCAATTAAAGGTCCTCACTTTACCAAATATAGAAACAGAGTCTGAGGTAGTTTATTGTATCAATACCTTTCCTGAACCACTTACATTGACTGGTGGTGTGATAGACGATGTTCCTAACAATTACCTCTACGAATGGTCAACAGGCCAGAATACTACAGAAATCCAAGTCAATGAACCTGGCACTTATAAGGTGATTGTTTTCAATAGTCTTGGCTGTTCAAAAGAAAGAACGATCACGGTTGTTCCGTCAGATGTTGCCACCATAAGCAATATAGAGGTGACAGATACCTCGAATAATAACAGTATTTCCTTCGATGCAATTGGAGAAGGAGACTACGAATTTGCACTCAATGACCCCAATGGTCCTTACCAGGACGAACCTTTCTTTGATAACTTGCCTCCCGACCTTTACACCCTGTACACACGTGATAAAAATGGCTGTGGTATTAGTGAGAAGGAGATATCAGTTATTGGGTTCCCAAGGTTCTTTACTCCCAACGGAGACGGTGTAAATGATTTTTGGCAGATCAAAGGAATTAGTGATCGAAATCAAGTAGAGGGTAATGTTTCAGTTTTTGATCGCTATGGTAAGTTGTTGGTTATTATCAACCCTGGTGGACCCGGCTGGAACGGCCATTACAATGGTACTTTATTACCTGCCAATGACTACTGGTTTAAGGTTACCCTTGCAGACGGTAGAACTTTTACCAGTCATTTTGCCCTGCGCCGGTAGTTTCTGTATCTTAGTTGGAATTAAGCTATCACAATGAAAATTTGCGTTTGTCTTTGCTTTATTCTGAGTCTTCTTTTTCTGAACACAACAACTGCTCAAGACGTTTCATTATTTAAGCAGTTTAATGGTCGTTATGATTATACAGCAATAGGTAACACACTTAATCTCCAGGAAAACGGCCCTTTAACCAATTGTGAAATACTCACAAGTTCCTCTGCTCAGTTAAACCTGAATGAGGGAGATACCATCGTCGCTGCCTATTTATACTGGGCCGGTTCAGGTAGCGGTGACTTTGAAGTTTTGTTGAATGACATTCCAATTATGGCAGACCGCACTTTTTCGGATGCACTGGATACCAATCGGGTATTTTTTGCTGCTTTTTCAGATGTAACTAATCTGGTCAAAGATCTGGGCAATACAGAATACACACTCTCAGATCTGGATCTCTCAGATATCATTGGATCGTACTGCCCAACTGGAACTAATTTTGCAGGTTGGGCCATTGCAATTGTTTATGAAAACTCAAATCTTCCTTTAAATCAACTGAATATCTATGACGGATTAGAAAGTGTGCCAGACCAGTTGACCATCAACCTCACCAATTTAAACGTCTTGGATAATGAGAACGCCAAGATTGGTTTCATTGCCTGGGAGGGAGACTCTTCCCTGGCCATTAGTGAACAATTGAGCATCAACGGCAATGTACTCAGCAACCCACCTCTCAATCCAGAAAACAACGCCTTCAACGGAACGAACTCATTCACAGCACAAGCTAATTTATTCAACATGGACCTTGATGTCTATAACATTCAAAATAATATTAGCATTGGAGATTCAGAAGCAAGCATCTCCTTAACTTCAGGTCAGGACTTTGTGATGATCAACACCATTGTAACAGTCCTCAACAGTCAGCTGCCGGATGCTACCATTAACTTAGATGATGCTGAAGTTGTTTGTGACGACCGCACAATTACAATCCATTATACTGTATCCAATCTAAACAGTACCGAGACACTCCCGGCAAATGTGCCCATTTCATTTTATGTGGATGATCAACTCATCGGTCAATCTGAAACAGCAACAGAAATTCCCATCGGCGGATCTACTTCAATGAGCACTTCCTTAGTTATTCCCGGCCTTGAGACCCTGATTGAATTGACGGCCCGTGTGGATGATATTGGTGACGGAACAGGAATCATTACAGAAATTAACGAAGACAACAATGAATCTAGGATCACTTTTGAGCTGCTTATCATTCCGGAAATCATACCACTCGAGGATCTAAAGGCGTGCAACCTGGGTTTTGAAATAGGTAGTTTTGATTTGTATGATGCGGTTCCTGAAGACTTTGAAACCCCAATAGCCAACCTGTCTTTTTACACGAGCGAAGAAGATGCGCGATTAGGAGAGCAGGCAATTACGGATCCACAGAATTACCAAAATACTGAAAACCCCGATGTGATATTTATGAGAGCAGAAATTTCACCTTGCTTTGTTCTTTATAGCTTCCAAATTGAAGTTGAAAACTGCCCACCGGTAATACCTGAGGGGTTCTCTCCAAATAATGATGGTAAAAATGACTTTTTCAACATCAGAGGTTTATATGACATTTTTATTAACCATCAACTCTTGGTCTACAATAGAAATGGTAGTTTAATTTTCACGGGCAACAATGAGACCAAATGGGACGGTTCAATCAATAAAGGTACTGGTGGCCAAGGAAATAAAGTTCCAGTGGGTACCTATTACTACGTACTCAAACTCAACGATCCGGAATATCGACCAATTGCTGGTTGGGTGTACGTAAATTACTAGTTTTGTTAAAATTTTTTACTTTTTATCGCACAAATGATTCTTTTTAACTTGTTTTTACTAAGTTAGACCTGCTATACGTGTGCATGAGTTAGCCCCAGATAGCTTTTTGTACACAACTAAGCTTAACCTACTTATTATGAAAAAGATTACTTGGGTACTTTTTTCGGCACTGCTGTGGATCATGCCCATTAGTGCCCAGCAAGTTTCCATAGTAGACTCATTTAATGCCCAACAACTTGTTGAAGACAATCTGGTTGAGGGTTGTGTGGAAATCTCCAACATTAGTTCTCCGGTCAATGGAAATGTAAATGGTTTTGCCTCTTATGGCTACTTTGAAAGAGCAGGTTCCAATTTTCCGTTTGAAAGTGGTATCGTATTGTCGACAGGAAATGTGAGTTCGGGAGGAAACGTTATCAATGGAGCTATCCTTAACGAAGGAGAGCTTAACTGGGGAACCGATTCTGATTTGGAGGCGGCAACGGGCGTTAACAACTTATTCAACGCTACTGCGATTCAGTTTGATTTTGTTTCTGTCACTAATCAGATTCAGTTTAACTACATTTTGGCTTCAGAAGAGTATTTTGCCAATTTTCCCTGTCTCTACTCCGATGGTTTTGCTTTCCTCATTCGTGAGGCTGGCACCAATAATCCATGGCAAAACATAGCCTTGGTTCCCGGTACAACCGTTCCGGTAAACACAAGCACGGTTCACGATGAAATCCCTGGTTTTTGTGCAGCCGAGAACCAACAGTTTTTTGATGGCTATAACATGGGCGACACTAATTTTAATGGACGGACGGAGGT